>JAGRPD010000309.1:0-1431 GCA_020439875.1 Verrucomicrobiales bacterium | reverse complement strand
GTTTTTCTTGCCCACTGCGGTGGGGCGGATCGCGTTCTCCACGAGGTTATTGTCGATCTCGATTCGACCATCCTCAAGATACACATTGAGATCCGCCCACAGGGTGAGGGTGTAGTTGACCGCCTTGGCCATCTGGCTGCTGGGAAGATGCCGACGGCGCTTCACCCAACTCTCCAGTCTTTTGCGAATGCGTTCGATGACGGGCTGGCTTTCCACTTGCCTCGCATGGCGGCGTAGCTTCGGGCTAGCTTGGGTTCTGCGCAGGCGCTCCTCTACAGCGTAGAGTTGCTTCATCATGTGCACGATGAGCAGGGCGTCGGCCTTGTGTGCGCCGGTCTGTGCTGCATCGAAGAACTTGCGCCGTGCGTGCGCCCAACACGCAGCGAGTGTGACGGGCTGTCCGTGCCGGTTCAAAAACGTACGGTAGGACTTGTAGCCATCGCATTGGATGGTGCCGGTAAAATCGCCAGGAACGATCTTTTGCAGCACTTCAGTGGCGCGTGTGGTGGCCCAGTGGAACACGGCGTCGCCTCCCGGTCGTTTCATCGTCCAGAAGTAACCTTGCTGTGCTTTGCCTTTGCCGGGTTTCAAATACTTGATCACACTTTCGTCCACCTGGACATACCCTTCGCTCCACACGCCACCGAGTAGGATTTGATAGATCGGTCTCAACCATTCAGCGGCCAGTCTCACCCAGTCTGCCAAAACTTGGCGGTGCAGGTCGATACCGTGCCGCAGCTTGGCGATCTGCTCCTGGCGGTAAAGAGGGAGGTGATCGCAGTACTTCGCGGTGAGAACCGAGGCAATCAATCCGGGACCGGCTTTGCTCCGCTCCAACATCGTTGGCAGCTCGGCGATGAGTGGGGGACGATGCGGCTCGTCGCACCGGGCGTAGCGGGGGCGGATGATCCTGCGGCAGACGTATTTGGCAGGCTGGTAGTCGAGCTGTTTGGTGACTTGCTCATCGATTTTGCGCCAAGCTTGCGGATCAGCTTGGACTTCCTCCGGCTCAATAACGACTTCCACCGCTGGCAGCGAGTCGAGCAACTCGTCGGTGATGCCTCCCTTCTTCTTGCGATTCGACTTGTTCGCAGGCTTGGCTTTCAAGTCAGCCTCCAAGGCGTCGGCGGCTGCGACGCTGGAGGCCTCGGGCTTTTTTGCCTCCATGCCTTCCAGGGCGAGCAACAGTTGGTCGGTGTCGAGCTTCTCGCTGCTTGAGCCAAACACTTTGCGTACCAGCAGGTCAATCTTTTCGCGCAGCAGTTTGATCTCCAGCGCCTGCCTTTCGATCTCTTCTCGCAGAGCTTCTTTGATCTTCTCAAACGCCGCCACCTCGCTTGTTAGCTTGGCTTCCAGTGGCGTCATCTCAGGCATCACGCCTTTCTAACCATCACACCTTTCCTTGCGCAAGCATTGTTAGCTTCAATTTTC
>JAGRPD010000308.1 GCA_020439875.1 Verrucomicrobiales bacterium | reverse complement strand
CGTCCTGATCGTCGCCGCCGCGCTGGCCACCAATCCCCACAATCGCATCTCCGTGGACGGCCTCCTCAAGCGCAACAAGTAAGTGAACCGGATGCCTCGCGCATCCTCGCCCCCCTGGATCCAGGTCATGAATTCTGAGCCCATCTCCACCCCCTCTCCCAGCCTCAACCGGTTCATGGACCGGCGCTCCTTTCTCCGCACCAGCGTGCAGACGGGAGCCGCCGCTGGTTTGTTCCTTTCCACCAGCAAAAACGCCATTGCCCGCGAGACATCGCCCGACAAGGTGATGAAATGCGCCCTCGTCGGCTGCGGCGCTCAGGGCAACCGCCTGCGCGTCTCCTCCAAAGACGTGCCCGGCATCCAGTGGGTAGCCGTCGCCGACATCTGGGACTTCGCCCGCACCCCCACCGCGCGCCGCACCGCTTACGAAAACAAGCACCAAGTGGACGGTGCTGTGGCCGAGTACACCACCATTGAGGAGCTGCTGGACAAGCAAAAGGACATCGACTGCGTCTTCATCGCCACGCCCGACTTCCTCCACGCTCCCTTCTCCCGCATGGCCCTGGAGGCAGGCAAAGCCGTGTATTCGGAAAAGATGATGTCCAACACCATCGAAGGAGCCAAGGACATGGTCAAAGCTGGCCAAGAAACTGGGCAGATCTTTCAAATCGGCCACCAGCGTCACTCCAACCCCCGCTACCTCAACCTGCGGGAAAACGTCATCAAAAAGGCCCAAATGATGGGTCGCATCACTCATTGCTACGGCCAGTGGAATCGCGGCGTCGCCGCCTCCCAGCCCCTTGGCGTGCCCAAAGGCCAAGAAATCTCCCCCGACCTCCTGGCCAAATATGGCTACAACAACATGGAGGAGTTCCTCAACTGGCGCTGGTACGCCAAGTACGGCGGTGGCCCCATCTCCGACCTCGGTGCTCACCAGATTGATATTTTCAACTGGATGTTCGAGCAAGAGCCCGAGACCCTCTTCGCCACCGGCGGCGTGGACTACTACGACGGCAAGGAAGGCCGCGCCAAGTTCGAGCTGCCGGACAACGTGATGTGCATCTACGAGTACAAGCGCCCCGAGGGCATGACCCGCGCCTACTACCAAGTGCTCACCACCACCGGCTCCCAAGGCTACTACGAGAAATTCATGGGCATCAACGGCTCCGTCGCCATCTCTGAAAGCCCCACGTACAACCAGATGTACGCCGAGCCCGGCCAGGACTGGAGCAAATGGTCCGAGGGCCCCAACCCATTCATCCTCAAGCCCGCAGAAAGCGTCATCAACAAGTTCTGGGAGCAAGAGCGGGATTGGAAAAAGCCCTCCCCCCCCTCCTACAACGTCAGCGAACTCGCCAAGGCCATCGCCGACGTGCGGGAGTCCAAACCCCTCGCCCCTTGGGACCTCGCCGTCGCCCTGGAGCGCCCGCCTCACGCCCCTCACGTGCAAAACTTCATCGAAGCCGCACGCATGAAAAAGCCTGAGCACCTCACCTGCCCGGTGGACATGGCCTACCGCGCTTGCGTCACCGTCTTGAAAGCCTACGACTCGATCGCCTCCGGCCAAAAATACCACTTTACCAAAGAAGATTTTGCCGTCTGATCCATCCCCTTCCTTCTACCCCTAAAACCTGATCCATGAAAAACCCGACTCACAACCTCTTCAGCGCTGGTCTCGCGATCACCGCTGCCCTCTCCCTCGCCTCCTGCGGCGGCAGCTCCGAGAAAAAAGAAGCCGCCGACGGTGCAGCCGACGCACCCGTCGCCGTCGAAGAGGTGGACATGATCGAGATCACCCCTGAGTTCCCCAAACCCATGTTCATTGGCACCCCCGTGCCAGCTGAGCTTCCCAACCTCGAGGAGCCGGATCCCAGCAAGGTCATCAAATCCTTCAAAGTGCCCGCCGGAACGGAGCTGCTCTCCAAAGACAAAGCCGTCACCTCCTCCGACGTCGCCCCCATCATTGGAGACCTGCCCCTCATCACCGACGGTGATCCCGATGGTGCCGATGGCTCCTTCGTCGAACTCGCTCCTGGTGAGCAGTGGGTGCAAATCGACCTCGGTCAAGAAGCCAACATCTACAAAATCGTCGTCTGGCACTACCACAAGCAAGCCCAAGCCTACATCGACGTCATCGTGCAAATCTCCGATGATCCCGAGTTCCAAAACGGCGTCACCACCGTCTTCAACTCCGATCACGACAACACCCTCTCCAAAGGTGAAGGCAGCGATCCCGCCTACATCGAGACCAACCACGGTCGCGTCATCGACGCCAAAGGCACCAAAGGCCGCTACGTCCGCCTTTACAGCAATGGCAACACCTCCAACGAGATGAACCACTACTGCGAGGTTTCCGTTTACGGCAAGCCCGCCGCCAAGTAATCGGCCTTCTGCGCCCCTTCTCACGCCGTCCCGCGCCCCGCGCGAGACGGCGTTTTTTTGTGTCAATACCCTGATTGATTTCAGGGAAGACGCAGACGCCTCACCGGCTCAGATCTTCCTGCATCAGCACGCGGAAACCCGCCGCCATCAGCACCGAGCCCCCCACCTCCCCATCGTCACATTGCAGCACCATCACCGGGTGAGCCCGAGGCCGCGCCATCAAAGGGTAAATAAAATGGATGTTCACCTCCGCAGCCACCAGAGGTGCCAGCGCATGCGTCAGATCGTGCTCTCCCTCCCTCAGCTCCACCACCACCACATCCAGACTCACATGCGGGATGCCTTTCTCCATGAACAAGGTGCCTGCCGTATCGGGGTCCGATAAAATCAACCGCACCAGCGTCATCTCCGTCGAATCCTGCACCGACAGCCCCAGCACCTCAATGTGTCGATCTCTCAGCAGGCGAACCAGCGCCAGCAGCGCCCCCACCCGATTTTGCAAAAAAACCGAAAGCTGCCGAACAGCCGTGCCGCTCGGGGTCTCCATTTCAGACAAGGGCGAAGGCGTCTCGCTCATAACAGGGGGCGCATCAAAGCACCCCACTGTTCCGCCGCGTCAGCCCATTCTCAAGCCCCATTTCCACCCCAGCAACCGCGCAGCCTCCCCTCACTCCACCACCACGCGCCCCGCCTCCAACCGCAACCGCACCTCCGCCAAACTGTCCGCCTCCGCTCGCGAGTGCGTCACGTGCAGCACCGTCAGGCCATGCGCCTTTCCCACCCGCCGCAGCAGCTCCCCCACCTCCTGACGGGTACTCTCATCCAGTGCCGACAACGGCTCATCCAGCAGCAGCAACTGCGGCCGCGCCATCAGCGCCCGAGCCAACGCCACCCTCTGACGCTCCCCCCCCGAAAGACCATCCACCCGCCGCTCCAGCAAGGCCGAGATGCCAAGCTCCCCCGCCAAACGCTCCACCTCCGCCCGCGCCTCATCGTCCAGCGCGCCCCGCACCCGCCGCGCAAATTCCACCTGCCGCCGCACCTTCATCTCAGGAAACAAAGCCAAATCCTGCGGCAGGTAGCCCACTTGCCGATGCCGCGGCTCCCTCTCCGTCACCTCCACCCCACCCATCCAAATCTGCCCCGCATCCGCCCGACGCAACCCACAGAGAATCTCCAGAAGACTCGTCTTCCCCCCGCCCGTCCGCCCCATCATCACCGCGTACGCCCCCTCGGGCAGGGAAAATGTCACCTCCCGCAGCACAGCGTCTGCCGCCCCGGGCGGCGTCCAGGAAATCGACTTGACGGCAATCATTCCTCCTCCTTCGCCCAATCCAGTCTCCATCGCAACATCCGCTGTGCCTCTCGCGCCCGCAACGGGTCTCTTCACCAGACCGATTTCAAAAGCATCAAAGCCACTCTATTTCCCCCATTTTTTCCAAAAAACATCCTCCGTTTTTCCCCCGCTTGTTTTTCCATTCAATTCCTGCATTGCACTCATCGATCGTCGGGACTAGGCTCCACCTCCCATGGCGAAGAAAGCACTCGGAAAAGGCCTCGGTGCCCTGATATCCGCACCCCCCAGTGTGACCGGCCCCGCACGCCCACCCGCCTTGGCCCAGCCTGCACCCGGTGACGTGGTGCGCCGCGTCCCGCTCGATCAGATCATCCCCAGCCCGCTGCAACCCCGCAAGGAGTTCATGCAAGCGCAGCTCACCGAGCTGATGGAGTCCATCCGCGAGCACGGCATCATCCAGCCGCTCATCGTTCGTCAATCCAACGGCAAGCTGGAACTCATCGCTGGCGAGCGCCGCTACCGTGCCGCCCGTGAACTCGGCCTCGTCGAAGTCCCCCTCATTGTCCGCGAAGCCTCCGATCGCGACGTGCTGGAGATGGCCCTCATCGAGAACCTCCAGCGGGAAAACCTCAACCCCATTGAGGAAGCCCGCGCCTACGAGCGGCTCGCCCAAGATTTCTCCATGCGGCAGGAAGACATCGCCCAGCGTGTCGGCCGCAACCGCGCCACCGTGGCCAACTCCATGCGCCTGCTGGACCTGCCCACCGACGTCCAAGACCTCGTCTCTCAGGGCAAGATCACCTCCGGTCACGCCAAAGTCCTCCTCAGCCTCAAAAAAGACAAAGAGCAGGTCCGACTCGCCGGCGACATCATCAAAAAAGGCCTCTCCGTCCGCGCCACCGAGAAAGTCGCCCACGCCATCCTCAATCCGCCGCCGCCGAAACCCGATCTCCCCGAGACGGAACTCAGCCGCGCTGTGGAAACGGTGGAGCAAAAACTCATCAGCCACCTCAAAACCAACGTCAGCGTGCATCACGCCGAGAAAAAAGGCCGCATCGAGATCGACTACTACGGCATCGATGATCTCAACCGCCTGCTCGCCCTCATCGGCGTGGAAGAAGAGACCTTCGGCTAAACCTCCCCCAGCGCGCCCCGCCCCGCCGCCAGTCATGACCCGGTCCCTCCTCCGCGCTGCCGTCGCCCTGCTCCTTCTGCCCCTGCTCCCCAGCGCTTGCAACAAGGCCCTCACCTCCCCAGAGGAACCCGCCGTCCGCAAACTCATCGAGCACTATTTCGCCTCCTGGTCGGATCAGGAAATGGATGCCTACGCCGCCTGCTTCCAGCCTGAAGCCCGCATCACCTACCTCCCCGATCGCGGCGGAGATCCTCGCACCGACTCCCTGAGCGACTTCCTCTACGGCCAACGCATGGGTCACAAAACCTCGCCAGAGAAGATGGTGGAAATCCCCACCGCCATCCACATCCAGATGCAAGATCGCGGTGCCCAGGCCCTCGTGCGCTGGAAGCTTACCAAAGGCAAAGCCTCCACCACGGGCACCGACCTCTTTCAACTCATCCAAACATCCCGAGGCTGGAAAATCATCCACCTCGTCTTCTATTCGGACACCTAACGCCCCATGCGTTTCCTCCCCCTCCGCGGCACTGAGCTGCAACCCTGGTTGGCTGATCTCGGACGCCTCCGACTCACCATTTTTCGCGAGTATCCCTACCTCTATCAGGGCAGCCTGAGCGATGAAGAAAAATACCTCAGCAACTACACCGAAGCTCCCGACAGCCTCATCATCCTCGCCTTGGACGAAAGCGGCCAAGCCATCGGAGCCACCACCTGCTTGCCATTGACCCGCGCCCATCCCGAGTTCCAAGCCCCCTTCCACTCCCACGGGCTCGACCCCGCTGAATACTGCTACTTCGGAGAGTCCGTCCTGCTCCCGCCATGGCGCGGCAGAGGCCTGGGTGGACAGTTTTTCGACTTCCGAGAAGCCCACGCACGCTCCCTCCCCGGAGTCCGATTCGCCACCTTCTGCGCCGTCGATCGCCCCACCGACCATCCTCTCCGCCCCGAGACCTATCGCTCCCCCGAGCCCCTCTGGCATCGCCGCCACTATCAGAGACAGCCCCACCTCACCGCAGAGTTCTCCTGGCAGGAGGTGAATCAACCCTCAGACACCCCGCACCAACTCACCTTCTGGGTCAAGCCCCTCTGAGAAATCCAAAGCCCTCGTCCCTCGCTCAACCGCAGTCCTCAGCTTCGCCCATGCCAGCCTCCACCCGTACCCACGTCCGCCTTGGTCTCGTTCAGCTGCAAATGCGGATCACGCCGAACCTCCAGGCCTTTTTTGAGCACGCCGAGTTTTTTATTCATACGATCAGCGGTTACAAAGCCGATTTCATCGTCTTTCCCGAATACGTCAACGCCCCGCTGATGGCCCCTCACCAAAAGGAAGGTCCCGCAGGAGCCATCCGGAAGCTCGCGGAAACGACCGACCAAATCCGCGAGTTTTTCATTCACAAAGCCCGCGAATACAACATCAACATCATCACCGGTAGCATGCCCAGATACAAAGAGGGCAAGCTATACAACGTGGTGTACCTCTGCCGCCGTGACGGCACCTGGGAGGAGCAGTACAAAATCCACATCACCCCCAGCGAAGAAACCGATTGGGGCATGGTCGGCGGCCACCAGGTTCGCGCATTCGACACCGACTGCGGTCGCATCGCCATGCTCATTTGCTACGACGTAGAGTTTCCCGAACTCGGACGCATCCTCGCCGATCAGGGCGTGCAGCTGCTGTTCGTCCCCTTCTGCACCGACACCGCCACCGGCTACTATCGCGTCCGCTACTGCGCCCAAGCGCGGGCCATCGAGAACGAATGCTACGTCGCCATCGTCGGCAGCGTCGGGAATCTGCCCCAGGTCGTTAACATGGAGATTCAATACGCCCAGTCCGCCGTCTTCTCCCCCTCCGACTTCGCCTTCCCTGATAAAGCCATCGTCTGCGAAGCCCCCATCCTCGCCGAGATCCCCCTGATTGCTGATGTCGATCTGGAGAAACTGAAAGACCTGCACAACGCCGGCAGCGTCCGCAACCTCCAGCAGCGCCGTCTGGACCTCTACCAGCTCAGCCTCAAAAGCCCCCCCAGCGCCTGAGCCCGCCCTCATGCTCCCCACGCCTCAACGCCACCGCCAGTCAACTATGTTGCAGATACACAGTTGCCATCGCCCGATTTTACAAGCTTTTTGAGCCCTCAAAGCTGCAAAACAGACGCGGTCATCGGCGAAATCCCCTCGCAAACCCGCACCTCACTCCGGCCTCCGCCCCCCCGTATTGCCTCACGAATAAATCACACCGGAGAGTGGCGTTAGGATGCCCCCCGTATCCCACGAAAAATTCGCTGGAAGCCGAGGCTTCGGCACGGTAAAAGGATCGCTCCCGTCAAACTCCACACCTTATCTCCTTCATGCTTCAGGAATTCAAAAAGTTCATCCTCAAAGGCGACGTCGTCAGCCTCTCAACCGGTGTCATCATCGGAGCGGCCTTCAACGGCATCGTGACCGCTTTCACCAAAGGCATCGTCGAACCCATTCTCAAAGCGGTTGGCGGCAATCCCAACGTCTCTCTCGGCATCAAAATTGGTACCTTCACCAATGAGGATGGCAAGACGGTGGATAACTTGCTCGACATTGGCATGCTGATCAATGCCACCATCGGGTTTCTCATCACCGCCGCAGTCGTCTTTTTTGTCATCGTCAAACCCATGAACAAGCTGATGGCGATGACCGAGAAAAAAGCCGAGGAAACTCCCTCCGCACCCGAGATTCCTGCCGACATCAAGCTGCTGACGGAAATCCGCGACTTGATGAAGTCCAAGTAGGTGCCCCTCCCTTCCGACCGGTGGTTTCCTTGACGGAAGCCACCGGTTTTTTTTGCGTCAGGCTTTCAGCTCACACGTCACGGTACCGGAGCGATCCATCTCTCCCAACAGCACCGCCCCGCCTGCAGCTCCCGCTTTGAGCGCCTTGGCAGCGTCTTTCGGATCCACGATCGCGACCCAACCCATGCCCATGTTGAAGGTCTTCCAAGCATCCGCCTCATCGACATGGCGAAGGACTTTTTGCACCACGTCATTTTCCCAAACCGGAACCTTGAGGTGGCAGCCATCCCCCCGCTTGGTGAAGATGCGACCCAAGTTTTCCCAGAGACCGCCTCCCGTGATGTGGGCCATCGCCCGCGGCTTGATCTTCGCTTTGCGCAGCGCCCATACGGGCTCGTGATACAGCAGGGTCGGCGTCAACAGATGCGCCATCTCCTTTTTGCTCAGCTTCACGCCTTCCTGCGCCAAAACACGCCGCACCAGGCTGAATCCATTAGCGTGAAAACCCGCGCTCGGCCAGCCGATCAATACATCGCCCTTCTTGATAGACTTCGGCTCCAACACATCGGCTTTTTCCGCCGCACCAATGGCGAATCCTGATAGCTCAATCATCCCGTCAGGCACAGTCCCAGGCATCTCCGCCGTCTCTCCCCCCGCGAGGATGCAATGGCAGGCCTCCAAATAGGCGGACATTCCCGCGATGATGCGAGCCAGTTGACGCTTTTCGATGCGGCCCACTCCGATGTAATCCAGAAACATCACCGGATCCGCATTGGTCGTGAGCACATCGTTCACATTCATCGCCACCAAGTCCATGCCTGCGTTTTCCAGCAGATCATGCTCCAGCAACAGCTCCAGCTTTGTCCCCACCCCATCGCAGCCCGTGAAAATCATCGGTGCCTTGTATCGGCTCAGGTCAAATCCCGCCGCGAACAGTCCGAACGCTCCCGCCAGCTTGCGCTTGCGCTGCGTGCGCTGCACCAGGGTGCGAATGTCATCGACGAATGACGCAGCTTCGTGAATATCAACGCCTGCCTGTTTGTAAGTGTGCTTGGCCATGGAAGATGGAAAAGTGAATCTCTCCGCCGTGCTTACGCCAGGGCTTTGGCCACGCCGAGAAAAAGGTAATGCCCCCAGCCCTGCTCCGCCGCACTCCAATCGGGGTCGTAATGTTGCGCGCGGCTCACGAAACGCTCTGGATGCGGCATCAACCCAAACACGCGCCCTGTCTCATCTTGCAAAGCCGCAATGCGCGCCGTCGAACCATTGACATCCTCACCATAAACCAGCGGTGCCAAACCACTCTTCACATATCCCTCCGCCTCTTTTCCCGGCGTCACCACCCGACCCTCGGCATGGGCAAACGGCAATTCAAACTCCTCGGGGAGTTCCGCCAGATAAGGGCTGGCCGTTTTTCCCGTCTTCTTTAGCTTCGACCACCGGCAAATGTAGCGTCCACTCGTGTTGTGAATCAAGCTGGCCTCCGGCAGCAAACCGAGTTGAGAAAGAATTTGGAAGCCATTGCAGATGCCCAGCGCATGACCGCCGTCGGCCACCCATTGCTTGAGTCGATCCCCGAGCCGATTTTGCGTCACCAGCCGCGCCAGCCGACCGCTCATCACGTAGTCGCCGTAGCTGAACCCGCCAGAAAAAACCAGCAGCTGCGTCCGCTCCAAAGAGGACTCATCCAGCAGCGCCACGGGCAGCACCTCCGCCGTGAAGCCGACGTTTTCCAGCGCGCGCGCCGTTTCTTCGTCGCAGTTCGTTCCAGGGAATTTGATCAGCAGGGCGTGAGGCATGAGAGGGAAAAACTCAGGGGACAAGGGGTGGAGAATCGCTCAAAAAAAACGCGGCAAGGGCAATCAATAATAGGTCTTCAATCCATTCTTCCAAACGGACTTCAGTTCGTTCACGGGCGCGTCCACCAAGGTGGTGCCTTGATACGAAAAGTGCAGCCATGGCTCCGGCGTGGCATTGCCGATGAAAACCACACCCGCTGCCCGTGCGGCCTCCGCCTTCTCTGGAGCCACCTCCACGACCAAACGTCCGGGTGTCTCCCCAAACAGCAACTCCGCCAAGGAACAGTCCGCATCCGTCGGCGTACGCTCGATGGCCGCACGCACACCACCTTTGCCGGAGAACGCCATTTCACTCAGCGTCACCGCCAGACCGCCCTCACCCACATCATGGGCCGAGAGGATGAGCCCGTTCTTCACCATCTGATGGTAGGCGCGGTAGCGCGCCATCGCCTGCGCCTCATCGAAATCCGGCGCAGCATCCAGGCCACAACCCAGCGCATGCTTGCCAAAAACACTACCGCGCAAACCGCGCGCGCATCCACCCAGGATGCCGATCTTGCTGTCGCTCCGGCGCAGGGAACTACCCGTGACGTGCTCGGGCCGCTCCACGATGCCGATCCCGCTGACCAGCAAAGTAACGGGAATGGAAACCGGACCGTCCTCGGTGATGAAGTAGTTGTAGAAAGAGTCTTTCCCCGAAACAAACGGCGCACCGTAGGCCAGCGCAGCCTGTGCCATGCCTTTGGTGCACTCCACCAGCGCACCCAGCTCGCGTTCGTCATCGGGATTGCCATGACAGAAGTTGTCCAGGATCGCCAACCGATCGGGATCGGACCCCACCGCCACCAGCTGTCGGACACATTCATCCACCACCGCTCGTCCCATGCGATGCGGATCCGTCTTGCCCCACTCCGGCAGCAACGCGCAACCGAGGCTCATCAAGTGTGCACTGCCCGGCACCTGCACCACCACCCCATCCTGCGGCGCATCCCCCGCCGCACCCGCCAGCGGCTTCAGCACCGTGTTGCCCTGCACTTCATGATCGTACTCCCGGATGATCGGCTCCCGACTCACGATCGAGAAATCCGCCATCACCGTCTTCAACGAATCCGTCCAGGACTGCGGCCGCACCTCAATGCGCGGCTGCCTCTCCGGCACATCACGCCAAGTCGCCTTGAGTTCACGACGCGGCGCTTCATGCAGCTTTTCCACATGAAGATCGCACACCAACTGATCGTGATGCCACACCTTGAGCCGCTGCGAGCCATCCGCTTTAGCCAGCAGGAAAATCTCCGTCTCAAACATAGCGGCCAGTTTTTCAAGCTCCGGCATCGCCTTCTCCTCCACCGCCAGCACCATGCGTTCCTGAGATTCCGATATGAAAATCTGCCAGCTTTCCTCCATCGGCTCCTTGAACAGGACGTGGTGCAAATACACCTCCCCGCCCACCTCGCTGAGCATCTCTCCCGCCGCGCTGCTGAAGCCTCCCGCCCCGCAGTCCGTCACAAATTCGATCAATCCCTTGTCTCGCGCTGCCAACACGAAGTCCGCCACCTTCTTCTCTTCAATCGGATTGCCAATCTGCACCGCTGACTGATCCTCCTCGTGACTGTCCGTCGTCAACGATGCGGAGGAAAACGTGGCACCTTTCAAACCATCCCGTCCCGTGCGTCCCCCCGCTGCAATGAGCAAATGCCCGGGCTTCACCTCTTTTTGAATGTCCGAGATCGGAATCACTCCCGCCGTCCCACAAAATACCAGCGGATTGTAAATGTAGGTCGGGTCAAACTGAATCGCGCCATTCACGGTCGGAATGCCCATGCGATTCCCGTAGTCACGCACTCCGCGCACCACTCCACGCATCACGCCCAAGGGATGGATCACGTCTTTCGCCCGCAACTGATTCTGTTCCAGATCCGGTGGGCCAAAACAAAACACATCGAGAGAAGCGATCGGTTTCGCGCCCTTGCCCGCTCCCAAAATATCCCGAATCACGCCTCCCAGACCCGTGTTTGCCCCAGCGTAGGGTTCGATCGCACTGGGGTGATTGTGCGTCTCCACCTTCAAGCACACGGCCCGCTCGTCGTCGAGCCGGACAAACCCGGCGTTGTCAACAAAAGCCCCCAAAATGAAGTCGGGTTTTTCTTTCCAGATCTTCTCCGTGACCGCCCGCACATAGGTCTTGAAGAGACTGTCAATCACTTCCTCCTTGCCGTTGACGCGATGGAGAATGCGGGCATTGAAAATGCGATGCTTGCAATGCTCACTCCAAGTTTGAGCAATGACTTCCAGCTCAACGTCGGTCGGCTCCCGCCCCTCTTCTTGGTAGATTTTTTGCACCGCCAGCATGTCCTCTCGGGAGAGAGATAGCTTCATTTGCTGGCTGAGCTTCAACAGCGCATCTCCGTCCAGATCACGGAGAGGAATGTGGCGGTAACGGGCTTCAGGGGAGTCAGGCATGAGGCGAAAATTTTCGATAACAACAATGAATCCGATCTCTTAAGCTGCGGGCGCTTTGACTTCCCATTTGTGGATCGCTGGATTGCAAACGTCGCGGACAAAAGGCTTCGAGTCCGCGCCCGCTCCAAACACATAAATGCGCGTGCGCAGAGTCAGCGACTTCAATTCAAAGCCCGGCGCTTTCAGAGAGCGGTAGTAGCTCAAAATCGCTTCTTTTTCCAAATCCAGCGCACCCGCTTTCATCCCATACTCCAACACGAAGGCCGCATCCGTGAAAGCCGATGCACCGCCCTCCCGGCTCTCCTGACTGATCGGATCCACCAGCACCTCTCCCACAAACGACGTCATCCGCTCCGCATCGCCTTCGAACACGACCTCATACACCCGCGTTTCACGATAAGTCCACGGTTCATGGATCGGAGCATAGAGGAGCTTGTGGCAGTCTCCTGCCGAATCATAGCGGCCAAGGATCTCAAAAACGCGCGTCTGGGACATGAAGGGAATTTCTTTCTCCCCCCCACGTAGCGAGGAACCGCCCGCGCGCAACTGGCGCGTTGGAAAAGCCCATCAAATGGCAGCACTCGCTCACGATGGACCCGTTCGAGCCTCATCCGTGCAGCCCCTTTTCACGGATCCTTCCGCCTCGCCACCGCCTCCACCCGC
>JAGRPD010000307.1 GCA_020439875.1 Verrucomicrobiales bacterium | reverse complement strand
GCGTCGCCACCCGATCCACGCCAGTGCGGCGATGACCAACACAAATCCCACGGACACCGCCACCACTGTCGGCGTGGTTTGAAAAACCAGACTCTGAGACGCCGCCTTCATCACGCCACCACTGCCCCTCCGGGTTCATTTTTTTTGACTCGACCCGGCAGGCAGAGCAGCGCCTCCACCAGCAGCGCACCCGCCATCAGGATCAAAAACGTGCGCCAGACCTCACTCGCCAAATCCTGCTCCTCGTTCACCGAACTCTCCACCCAGCGATAGTCCAAACCTGCGAACAGCCCCTCCAGCGCCTCGGGGAGCAGCACCTCGATGGCATCTTCTTCCGCTGGCCGCTGCAGCGCCAACCGACGCACCGCACCATCCTCCTCCGGTCGCTCAAAAACCGCCACATGGAGCGCGCGTTCCGAAACCGGCAGCGCCGCCACCTCCGCACTGGAGACGCAGTGCCAGCGCTCCGCCTCCTCCACCGCGCCCAAAGCCCCCGCCTCCGCCAGACGCTGGCGCTCTCTCCCCAATCCCGCTGTGCCCGCCTCCAGAGCCCGGTGCAAAAGCGCAAACAACACCACCCCTTCACGCGCCAACGAGGACTCAGCCGTCGTCGGCAGCGTCCCCAAAAACCACACCTGCGCCATCGCCGGATCCAGACTCCGCCGCAGCAAGGCCGCCTCAGGCAAACGCGCCAGATCCACGCCCTCCCCCGTCGGCTCCCGCCAGCGCCGCACCGCCAGCTCCCCCACCGGTAGAGACTGCCCATCCCGCGTCTTCATCAGCAGACCCGCATCATTTCGCCAGGTCCCCGGAGCCACCGACTGCTCTCCCGCCGCCTGCTCCCATGGCCCCCATTCCATGCCCGCAAAAGCAGCCCCACCCTCCTGCGGTGGCGGCAAAAATAGCACGGCCCGCCCCGCCTCAGCATGCTCCCGCAAAAGTCGCCCCGTGGCTGAGTCTGCCACAGGCACCTCCGCCTGCCATACCACCAGCGCCGTCTCCTCCCACGGGATCTCCGCACTGCGCGCCGGAGGCAGATGCGTGCTGGAGTACTCCCGCCCCGCCTCCAGTGAGGCCGACAAAGCCGCCACCAACGGAGCCGCCACCTCCGCATCCTCCGCCACCACCACGCTGCGCAGCGGCGGTGGTTCACCAAACACAAAGGCCGCACGATTGTTGCCCAAGTCCGCATCCTCAGGCAGCTCGATCACCCCCCAGCCCTGCCGCACTGCTCCATCCAGCGGTAGCTCCCGCCCCTGCAGACGCAGCTCCGCATCTCGCAACGTCACCGACATCACACTGGTCACGCCATTGACCGTCACCCGCAATGGCACCTCCCGCTCGACCTCCGGCGGACCCGCCGGACGGCGCAGCGTCAAATCCAGCGTCACCGCCGCATCACGGGCCGTCACCCTCATGCCACTGCGCTCCAGCTGAAGCTCCAAATCCTCTTCTGGAAGCTCCGGAAAACCCAAAACGTGAAATCGCACGCCCGGCAACGCAGAGAAACCCGCCCGCACCGCCTCCCAGCGCCCGCCCCCCGGGCTCCAGTCCGACTGCCTCAAATCACTCAGCACCCAAATGTCCGTGCGCCCCGTTTGCTGCGTCGTCACATAGTCCAGCGCCGCCTCCAAAAGCGCTGGGATGTCGCCCGCCGTCTCCGTTTGTTGCAGGCGCGGCAAATCCACCAGCTCCGCCGCATCGATCACCTCCACCGCCTCACGCGTCGCCCCATCCAAGACCACCAAGTGAGAGCGCCGCCCGTAGGCCCGCTGGATCGCCTCCGTCAGGCGCTGCACACCGGTCTCCAGTTTGGTTTGATCCGTCACCACATTGCGCGCCGCCATGCTCGCGCTGCGATCCACCAGCAAAAGTACCGTATCAGGAGCCCCGCCCGTCAGTCCCAGCAGACCACCCGCCAGAGGACGGCCCGCCATCAGGATCAAAGCCGCCACCGCCAGCAATCGCAGCGCCAGGATCAGGTACTGCCGCAGCTTCGTCAGTCCCTGATTGAGACGCTGAGCCGCCCGCAGAAACATCATCGCAGCCCACCGCACCGGTTTGCGCCGATGCAGATGAATCAGGTGAATCACCACTGGCAGCAGCACCAGAGGCAGAGCCGCCAGCATCCATGGCTGCAAGAAGCTCACCCGCCAAACCTCCGATCATCGATTGCGCGTCGCGTCATGCCAAAAAATTCGTGGAAACCATACGGATTCCCGCTCCGACATGCAAGCCTCTGCCAACAAATCGACAAATTAGCTGCTCATCGAAAGGTCGGACCTCGAAACGGATCTGCTTCAATTTCCAGTTGCCCCACCGCCAGGGCAAGGCACTTTCCACGCTTCCCCTTCCCCTGTTCCAACCATGCTTGAGTTTTTCCGTCGCCACAGCGGTGCGTTCATGATCGTCCTCACCGTCATCATCATTGTCTCCTTCACCATGTGGGGAGGCTGGCAGGGCAACAACAATCGCGCCGCTTCACCCACGGACACCGCCTTTTCCATCTACGGCCGCAGCTACTCCCGAGCCGATTTCGAACACTCCCAAGCCAAATACCAACTGGCCGCAGGATTGGGTCTCTATGAATTCGCCGGCGGCATCGTGCGTGCCGCCTATGAAACTCAAACCCGCGATGCCCTACCGCCCGACTTCACCTTCAACGTCATCGTGCTCCAGCACCTGATGGACGAGCTGGGAATCCGCGTCACCGATGAGGAAGCCATGGCTGCCATGCAGCAGTTGCCCGCCTTCCAGGAGGATGGAAAATTCAGCCCCGCCCGCGCCAAACTCATTCAGGAAAATCTCGGTCGCATGAAGCTCGGCTCCGACGACGTCGTGGAAGTCATCAAATACGACATCGGCTTCCGCAAGCTCCAGGAACTCGTCGCTGGCAACTACCTGGCCTCCGACTTCGCCTCCGCCAAACAGTACGCCGCGCAATATCAGACGATTCAAGCCAGCACCGTCGCCTTTGCCCTCGACACCTATAAAAAGGGCATCGAAGTCAGCGATGATGAAATCCAGGCCTACTACGAAGAGAACAAAGACTCCCTGAAAACCCTCGAGCAACGCGCCGTCCAGTGGGTTGTTTTCCCAAATCCCGAAGGCCTGGAGCAGATCACCGACGTGGATGCCCGCAACAAAAAGCAGGCCGAGTTCCTGAAAACCGTGCAGGTGTTTGCTGAAAAAGCCTTCCAACCCGGAGCCCGTCTCGCCCCGCTGGCCGCTGAGCAGACACCTCCCATCGAAGTGCAGCAAGCTCCCCTGTTCGCGCAAAACACACCGCCCGAGGCACTGAAAAATTCTCGCGAAGTCGTAACCGCCATCTTCAACACCGACGCCGTCTCCTCCCCCATCGTCGAACCAACTCGTGGTGAGAAAGGCTTCTACATCGTCGAGATCACCAACGTCGAGGAACCCAAAGAGCAGGAACTCGCCGCCGTAAAAGATCGCATCAAAGAGATCCTGGTGGACCGCAAAGCCAAAGAAAAACTAGCGGAAGCCGTCAATGAAACCAAAGAAAAGCTCCAGGCTGCTCTGAAAGAAGGCAAGTCCCTGGATGACGCCGCCAAGGAACTCAAACTGCAAGTCTCCGCCCTGCCGGAATTCTCCCCGCAAGTCCCCCCTCCCGGCCTCGCCTTTGCCTATGAAATCGCAGGCCAAGCCCAAGCCACAGCGGTGAACGATGTCTCCAAACCCGTCACCACAGACACGGGCGTGCTGCTCGTCGTGGTCCGGGCGAAGGAGCTGCGCAAGCGCCCCGAAGGTGACAACACCAAGACCGAGGTGGAGAAAGCTCTGACCGACAGGACTCGGAGTGAAATCTTCAACGCTTGGTTCTCCGCCCAGAAAAAACTCGGGAAACTCAAAACCTTCTTCAGGATTAGCTGAGGCCAGCCCGCCCGCCCTTCCAGCATGAGCGCTGACGACTCCGCCTCCCTCGAAGGCCAACCCGTCAGCGTGCAGGAATGGTTTGACGAGGCCAGCGGTCACATCGCCCTCGGCGAGCCTGAAGCCGCAATCCCTCTCTACCAGCGCTGCGTCGAGCAGGCACCCGAGTTTTTCGATGCCTGGCATGCCCTCGGCATGTCGCTCCTGAAAACGGGTCGCCTCAAAGAAGCCATCGGAGCCGGTCTCATGGCCACCCACTTGCGTCCCAACGATCTGCTCGCCTGGACCGCACTCTCTCAAATGTACGTCGCCGACGGACAGATCGCTGAAGCCGAAGACGCTAAAGGCAAAGCTCGCATCCTCTCCCTCGGAGGTAAAATCGTCAAAAACTAGCTCCCACCTCACCTCGTTGGACGCTCCCCTTTCCCCCCTCCCCACCTCCAGCCGTGAAACCTTACTACATCACCACCGCCATCGACTACACCAACGCTCCGCCGCACATCGGCCACGCGTATGAAAAAGTGCTGGCCGATGTCATGGCCCGCTTTCAGCGCACGACGGGGCGGGAGGTCTATTTCCTCACTGGCGTGGATCAGCACGGCCAGAAGGTGCAAAAAAGCGCGGCAGCGGCGGGTTTGAGCCCGCAGGAATTCGTCGCAGGCATCACCGAAAAATTCATCGCCCTCTGGGACAAGCTGGAGGTGCGCTACGACGGTTGGGCCGCTACCACTGACGTGCGCCACAAGCGCGTCGTCCAGGCGATGCTGACCCGACTGCACGACTGCGGGCAGCTTTACAAACAAGCCTACAAAGGCCACTACAGCGTGCGTCAGGAGCAATTCCTCACCGACAAAGAACGCGGACCCGACGGCCAATTCGGCGAAGAATGGGGTGAGGTGATCGAACTCGAAGAGGAAAACTGGTACTTCCGGCTCAGCGATCACATCGAATGGCTCAAGACCCACATTCGTGAGCACCCCGATTTCATCACGCCGACTTTCCGTGCCACCGACGTGCTCAATGCGCTGGAAAACTTCGGCGGCCAAGATCTGTGCATTAGCCGCCCGGTGGAGCGTCTCAGTTGGGGCATTCCCCTGCCCTTTGACGAACGATTCGTCAACTACGTCTGGTTTGATGCCCTCTCCAACTACGTCAGCTTCGCCGGATACCTCGCCGACGAGGTCGGCAACGAATCCCTGCCGGATTTCAATCGCCTCTGGCCCGCTGACGCAGAGATCATCGGCAAGGACATCCTGATCCCCGCCCACGCCATTTACTGGTCCACCATGCTGCACGCGCTCGGCTTTGATGGCGATCAAATGCCGAAGTTCTTGGTGCATGGCTGGTGGAACATCCGCGGAGCGAAAATGAGCAAGAGCCTCGGCAATGTCATTGATCCCAACGCCCTTTCCGACACCCTCGGGGCAGATGGTCTGCGCTATTATTTGATGCGCGACATCGCCACCGGTTACGACGCGGACTTCAGCGAGGAACGCGTCCTCATGGCCTACAACAAGGAACTCGCCGGCGGGCTCGGCAATCTACTGAATCGCTCGCTCAACATGGCGCACAAGTATCGAGAAGGTCAGCTCAACTGCAGCAGCGGATACGATGACGAGGAGAACGCTCAACTGCGCCGTGTCGTCGCCGAAGCACTGCCCGTCTATTTGGAAAAGATGGCCGCGTGGAATATTCATGAGGGCATCGCCGCCGCGTGGAAGATCGTCACTCAAGCCAATCAATTTGTCGATAGCACCCAGCCATTCCGCCTGGCCAAAGATCCAGAACAGGCCGCCCGACTGGACAGCGTGCTGCATCATCTGGCCGAGGCATTGCTGCACGTCAGCCTGCTGCTGGATCCCGTGATGCCCACCGCCATGTCGAAGCTCCGTGCTCAGATCGGCTGGCAGCCACCCGCCACCTTCCTCATCCAAAACCTCACCTGGGGTCTGCTACCAGACGGTCATCGCCTCAACAACCCCTCCCCGTTGTTCCCGCGTTTGGAAGTCGAGTAAATTGGCCCACGACGAGGGAACATCACGCCCTACCAATCGCCCACCATGCGCCTGCAAAACAAAGTCGTCCTCGTCACCGGCAGCGCCACCGGCATTGGCAAAGCCATCGCCAAACGCTGCGTCGCGGAAGGCGCACGCGTGGTGATTCATGGCCTGGAGGACGACCTCGCGGCAGAGGTCGTCTCCGAACTCGGAGCCGAACATGCCGTCGGCTGGGTGGAAGACCTCACTCAGGACGGCTGCCCTCAACGCCTCGTCGATTTGGCCGTCCGCGCCTTCGGCCAGCTCGATGCCGTGGTGAACAACGCAGCGATGGTCGTCGCCACCAACCTCCATACGACGGATCTCGCCTTCTTCAGGCGCATGCTCGAAGTCAACACGCTGGCCCCCTTTGCGCTGATCAAAGCCGCGCTGCCCGAGCTGCGCAAAAGGCGCGGCTGCGTGCTGAACATCGGCAGTGTCAACGCCTGGAGTGGTGAGCCCAATCTGCTGCCCTACTCCGTCTCCAAAGGCGCGCTGATGACCATGACTCGCAACCTGGGAGACACCCTCATGCGTGAAGACGGCGTCCGAGTCAATCAGATCAACCCCGGCTGGGTGCTGACCGAAAACGAAGCCCAACGCAAACGCGAGCACGGCCTCAGCGAAGATTGGTACCGCGACCTCCCCAAGGTCTATGCACCTGCAGGTCGCATCCTCTGGCCCGAGGAAATCGCTGCCGCCGCGATTTATTGGCTGGCCGATGAAAGCGGACCCATCAGTGGTCAAGTCGTCGATCTCGAACAGCATCCCTTCATCGGGCGCAATCCACCCAAAGACAGCAGCACCATCCCGGTGAAGTAAAATCCACCGTCGCTCTCAGCCCCCTGCACAGCACACACCCATGCCCCAGCTCGCCGCCTTTCCCAAAGCCTTCATGCAGGCCCTCTGCAAAGATGGCAGCATGACCGTATCTCAGTGGATCCAGCTCGCCGCATCGCTCGATGTCCAAGGACTCGAATGGTACGCCGGCTTTCTGGAGATGGCGGATGAATCCAACTGGACTCGCTTTCGGCGGGAAGTGGAAGACACCGGCAAGGTCATCCCCATGATGTGTTGCTCCCCCGATTTCACCCACCCGGACGCCGCCTTTCGAGAAACCGAAATCGCCAAGCAAAAACGCTGGATCGACATGACACAAACGCTCGGCGGCAGCTACTGCCGCGTGCTCAGCGGCCAGCGCAGGCCCGAACTCAGCGTGACGGAGGGTGTCAAGCTCGCCGCTGATTCCATCCACGCCTGTCTGCCCTATGCCCAGGAGCGTGGCATCACCTTGATCCTGGAGAATCACTACAAGGACGACTTCTGGGAGTACCCGGAGTTTGCCCAGAAAATGGATGTCTTTTGCCAGCTGGTGGATGCCATCGATCACCCGAACTTCGGAGTAAACTACGATCCCTCCAACACCTACCTCGCGGGGGAAGATCCCCTCGAGTTGCTGAAGCGCGTCTCACACCGCGTCGTCACCATGCATGCGAGCGATCGCTATCTGGCGGAGGGCACGATCGAAGACCTGCGCAGAGAAGAAGGCGGTGCCACGGGTTACGCCAAGCGCCTGCGCCATGGAGAGATCGGCAAGGGCCTCAACGACTATGATGCCATCTTTTCAGAGCTGAAGCGCCAGGGATTTGACAGCTGGATCAGCATCGAAGATGGCGTCGATGGCATGGATCAGCTCGCACGCAGCGTGACCTTTTTGAAGCAGAAAATC
>JAGRPD010000306.1 GCA_020439875.1 Verrucomicrobiales bacterium | reverse complement strand
AAACGCGGCTACGAGGCTGGCCCCATCCGGACTCGGATGGTTCCGCACCAACTTCCCGGATGAACCGAAGAATGCGTGAGGTGGAGGGGCTGACGGACGTAGTTTTATCATCATGTCTAGCTGCTGCTCCAAGCCTGAACCGGATCCTCCTCCGGCACCGAAGTCCTGCTGCTGTGGCGGAGGCGCTGGGAAGTCAGCGGCGAAGAAAGGGCCGGTGAAGGAGGGGGCGTATTTTTGTCCGATGTGTCCGAGTGTGGAGTCGGAGGTGCCGGGGAGCTGCCCCATGTGTGGCTGCGCTTTGGAGCGTCATTTGCCGACGGCTCTGGGAGGCGAGGGGCGGCGCTGGACCTGCCCGATGCATGCGGAAGTGATTCGCGATGCTCCGGGTGCCTGCCCGATCTGTGGCATGGACTTGGAGCCGATGATGGGTGGGGAGGAGGTGGAGGACAAGACGATGGAGCGGCGGATGTGGTTGGGAGCTGCTTTGACGCTGCCGCTGTTTTTGATGGCGATGACGCATCTGTTTCCGGGGGCGAGAGACTGGCATTGGCTGCATGAGCCTTGGGCGCGTTGGTTGCAGTTGGCGCTGGCGACGCCGGTGGTGTTTGGATGCGGCTGGACGCTGTTTGAGCGGGGGCTGCAGAGCTTGTTCACGACCCGGTGGAACATGTTTACGCTGATCATGCTGGGGGTGGGGGCTGCGTATGGCTTTAGCGTGGTGGCGCTGGTGGCTCCGGGGATTTTTCCCGAAAGCCTGCGAGCTGAGGGGCCGCCGCCGCTGTATTTTGAGGCGTCGGCGGTGATTGTGGTGCTGGTTTTAGCAGGCCAGGTGATGGAGGGACGGGCGCGGTCTCGGACTTCAGCGGCGATTCAGGCGCTGCTGACGCTGGCTCCGCCTTCGGCGGTGCGGGTGGCGGATGATGGCGATGAGACGGTGGTGCCCCTGGAGGAGGTGAAGAAGGGGGATCGCCTGCGTGTGAAACCTGGGGCGAAGATGCCGGTGGATGGCGTGGTGCTGGAGGGGCGTTCGACGGTGGATGAAAGCATGATCACGGGAGAGTCGGTGCCGGTGAGTAAAGAGGCGGGAGATGAGGTGACGGCGGGAACGGTGAATGGCCACGGCTCGCTGCTGATGCAGGCGGAAAAAGTGGGCGAGGAGACACTGCTGGCGCGGATGGTGAAGATGGTGGCGGAGGCGAGGCGCAGCCGGGCTCCGATCCAAAGTGTGGCAGATCGCGTGGCGGCGTGGTTTGCGCCTGCGGTGGTGGTGTGTGCGGGGGTGACGGCGCTGCTCTGGGGGTGGTGGGGGCCGGAGCCGCGTTTGGTGTTTGCGCTGGTGAATGCACTGGCGGTGCTGATCATCGCCTGCCCGTGTGCGCTGGGTTTGGCGACGCCGATGTCGATCATGGTGGGTGTGGGGCGCGGGGCGCGGGAGGGTGTGCTGGTGCGGAATGCGGAGGCTCTGGAGAGACTGGAGCGCGCGGAGGTGCTGGTGATGGATAAGACGGGAACCCTGACGCAGGGCATGCCGACGGTGACTCAGGTGCTGGTGGTGGGAGAGGGGACGCAGGAGGCGGTGCTGCGCTGGGCGGCGAGTGTGGAGCAGGCCTCGGAGCATCCACTGGCGGCGGCGGTGGTGCGGGCGGCGCGGGAGCGGGGAGTGAAGCTGGCGGCACCAGGGGAGGTCTCCAGCCAGGCGGGGCGTGGGGTGCGGGGTACCCTGGAAGGCCGAATCGTTCGGGTAGGGAAGCCGGGCTGGATTGAGGTGGGTCAGCTGCTGGACGAGGTGCAGGTTTTGCAGAAGCAGGCGCGCACGGTGATGCTGGTGGAGGTGGAAGAACAGCTGATCGGGGCAGTGGCGGTGGCGGACCCGATCAAGCCGAACACGGCTGAGGCGATTCGGATGCTGCATGAGCTGGGTCTGCGGCTGATGATGGTGACGGGGGACAACGCACCGACGGCGGAGGCGGTGGCGCGAGAGTTGGGGATCGATGAGGTTCTGGCGGGCATGCTGCCGGAGGAAAAAATCGCGGTGGTGAAGCGGCTGCAGAAAGAGGGACGAGGCGTGGTGATGGCGGGTGATGGCATCAATGACGCGCCTGCTCTGGCGCAGGCGGATGTGGGGATCGCCATGGGCACGGGCACGGATGTGGCGATGGAGAGCGCAGGGGTGACTCTCGTAAAGGGAGACCTGCGCGGCATTGCCAAGGCGGTCCGGCTTTCCCGTGCGACGCTGCGCAACATTCGGCAGAACTTGTTCTTCGCGTTTGCTTACAACGCGATCGGGATCCCGGTGGCGGCGGGGGTGTTGTATCCGCTGACGGGCACGCTGCTGAGTCCGATGTTAGCCGGACTGGCGATGAGTTTTAGCTCGGTGAGCGTCATCGCAAATGCCCTGCGGCTGCGGCGCGTGGTGCTGTGAGCGGAGTGGAGGGAGGTGCCTTGGGGAGCGGCCGCCTGCGGCGCAGACGGGCCAGCACGGCGCGGTGCTGGGAGTTGGCGGCGTCATCCTGCACCTGGCAATGCAGCACCTCCCAGGCATCGGCCGGAGCCAGGATGTAGTCGATCCGCATCCACGGTCGTCCCGCAGCGAGCCCAACCTGCAAATCTCCTGGAAAGGTGTAGCCATAACCGGTGCCCGCCGCGCGATGAGCATCGATGAGACCCCGCGTCACTTCGGCATAGCGTGGGCCGGAGTCGGGGACATTCCAATCTCCGAGCACGAGCACGGGCAGCGTGTCCGCTGCGATCTGGCTTTTGAGATACTCGATGGCCGCTGCCTGCTCCTGCCAGTAGCCTTGCAACGTCTCGCGCTGGTGCAAATCGGCGGGGCGATCCCAGATCCATTTCCACCGCTGCCATTCCCGGTATTTTTTGAAATCCGTGCGGGGAGAGCGCACGTGAACCACCCAGACAGCGGTGGGACCCTCAGGAAAATCGACCTCAAACCGGACCGCTGGCAGAAAGGGCAGAGCGGGGCGGCCATCGGCCCCTCGTGGGCTGATCGAGCGCGCGGCGATGATGGGAAATCGGCTGGCCAGGGCGAAGGGACCGTAGCGGCGGGTATGAGGCAGGTGAGCCGCGTTGGCCGGGGCACTGGCAAACTGAGGGTGGCCGGACATTTCGCAGTAGCCAATGAGGTCGGGCGTCTGTCGGCGAATCCAGCGCTGCCAGGAGGGCAGGTCTTGATCACCGGCATTGACGGTGACCACCGTCCAGGCAGCTCCGGCAGGAATGGGGCGAGGCGTGCGCCACTCCAGCACGACGGCGAGGTAAAACAGAGCCGATAGGCAACCGATCACCGTCCAGCGGGGTCGCCAGCGCCAGCCCAGAAGCGAGAGGCCGAAAAGGGCGACACCAGCCCAGACCTTGGGGACGTAGGCCAGGGGAGCGATGAGAAAATGCTTCTGACTCACGAGGGCTACCAAGAGGGTGGCGAGAGCGAGCAATCCTCCGGCGGTCAGCAGGATGCCCTGCCAAAACCGTCGCAAGATTTGCTCTGGCGTTGAAACGTGATCCACGGAAAATGAAGGCGTTCATTGTGAAGCTGATGCCTTCAACCGCAAGACTGTCCTTGCCCGCACCGGGTGTTTCATCGGAGCTGCTGATCCGGCGCCGCGTTCTGCTGATGATGGCGGCAGGACTGATGAGCTGCGGGCCGCGGCGGCCGCGGAGCTGGGATTTGCTGTCAGCGGAGTGGCTGCCGCATTGGTCGGCGGCAGGCATTGAGGGGGAAGGGGCTGTCACGTTGTCTCCTGGTAGCCTGCGTCTGGAGCAGGGGCAGCCGATGACGGGGGCACGATTTTCGCCCGATTGGCAGGCGGCGGGTTTGCCTCTGATCGACTACGCGATCTCCTTCGAGGCTCGTCGCGTCGAGGGCAGAGATTTTTTTGCGACCCTGACCTTTCCGGTTGGTGAGCTGGATCGTTGCTTGTCCTGGGTGGTGGGTGGTTGGGGTGGCACGGTGGTGGGCATTTCCAGCGTGGATCATGCGGATGCATCGGAGAATAGCACCCGGGGAGAGATGGCGTTTGAGCAGGGGCGCTGGTATCGGCTCCGGCTGGAGGTGCGGCAGACGGAGGTCTCGGCATGGATTGATGATCGCCCGATGGTGCGGCTGAATTTGAAAGGCCATCACTTGGGGCTTCGATCGGGGGATATCGAGCGAACTGCTCCGTTGGGTTTTGCCACCTGGATGACGGTGGGTGAGGTGCGATCTCTGCGCCTCACTCTGCTTTAGATCGGGAGGCAAGAGGGCACCGACTTCCCGGATGTGCCCCATTCCCGCTGCAAAACCGGGCTGGACACAGGCTGCTGTCCGAGCCATTTTTTCCTCATGCAGTCCCTCCCGAGTCTGCCGTTTTTAGCCTCAACATCGGCATGCCAATGCGCAATGGCGGCATTGTCTGGCAGGTGCCGTGGATTAACGTATGGCGGCTTATGAAAACACTGCTGTGGCTTGCTCTCATCGCGTTGTCTTCTGCCAGTGTGCGGGGCGACGAAGATCCTTGGCCGAAACGACTGGTCGTCGATCTCAACGGAGACGGCGTACGCGAGGAGATCGTGGCGCGACGAACGGGCAGCGATACGGAGCTGGGGGATTTTTATCAACTCCAGGTGCGGCAGCAGGATGGCACGGTGTTGTGGCGCAGTTCGGACACGATGGATCCCACCGATCCACTGGCATTTGGAAATTGGGACTTCGGATCCAGCATGCCGCAGTGGGCGGGCGATATCGATGGAGATGGGCGGGTGGAACTGATCGCTCCGGCACCGCAGAGCGATGTTTCCGCGACGTTTTACCGCGTCTTTCGTTGGACGGGCCAGGGATTTGAAAGCCTTTTTTCACGAGCGCTGATCGGCGGGGGTGAGCCGGGAGCGGCCTTTCAGTGGACGGAGAATCCTCCGATGAATGGGTTCTGGGTGCAAGAATGGGTTGGTGCCAGTGCAGAAGGTGGCTTGGTGGTCCGTGTGGTGTCGTATGACGGGAGTTCGAGTGTCCTGCAGGGTCTGGCCGTGCTGATGCCGAGTGCGGGCGGTTATGTTTTGGAGCGTTGGATCACCTGGCCTGCGGCGATGTCGGGGGATGTGGGAGATGAGAGCGGAACCGATGAAGGGATTGTGCGATATCGGGCTCGGCTCAGTGTCCCGGATCATTACAGTTCTGCGGGGGTTGCCCTCACCTCCGTTGCAGAGATTTTGCAGCAGGATCGCGCCAATCATTATCGCGGAAGCACCCAGGATGCGGAGGACGAGGCGGATCCTGTGTTTGGAGATCGGGACGCACGGATGGGGCTGAAGCTCATGCAGCTGAATGTGATGGGAGGCGACGAAGCCGCGCAGCGCATTGTGAGAGGGACACCGCTGGTGAAGGTCACGGTGGGGGAGGGCGAAATAACGGTCGAGGTGATCCATGAGTGATACCCGCTATTGCGAGGCGTGCGGCGCGGCCGTCGAGGCGGGATTGCGATTCTGCCCGGAGTGTGGCCAACCTCTGCGTGAGCCGGAGGAGCCAGCCAAAAAGACCGCTCCTGCCGACAGTTCCTCCCGAGCGTCCACGGCCTCGGCGGCAGCCATCGAGTGGGATCATGAGATGCGGCTGGTTCAAAATCCGTTCATGATTTATGACATGATCAAGGTGTGGGGCATCGGCTCGATGGCTCCGCTGCTGCTGCTGGCCGGTCTGTCTTTTTGGGAGGGAAGCTATCGGGGACTTGCGGCAGCCGGATTCATCAGTTTTTGGATCTTTTTGGGTTTCCTCATCCTGAGTGCGCTGATCATGCTGGTGATCTTCCGCAATCGCTACCCGATCCACTACTGCGTGGATCGAAAAGGGATCGGCATGGAATCTCGCAGCACCACCGCGAGCAAGGTCAGCACCCTGGCGATCCTTGCGGGTTTGTTGGGCGGGGGCAGCCGTGGCATGACGACGGCGGGTGCCGGATTTTTGGCTAAGGCGGGTGAAAACGCGCATCTGCCCTGGCGGGAACTCAACGGTGCGCATTATTATCCGGAGCGCAACGCGATCAGCCTCATGAATGATTGGCGTGTCGTGGTGCGGCTGGAGATGCCCGCCGAGATCTATCCGCAGATGGAGGAGAGGGTGCGGGCGGCGATTGCGAAGAACGAGACCAAACATGGTCCGCCTAAAATGCGAGAGACTCCAGCACCTCTGCGGGCGATCCTAACCCTGCTGGCGATATTGTTTGGCTGGGCTCTGCTGGGCGATGAGAAGCCTCTGGTGATCCCCCCCGCTGTGGTGCTCGCGGTGGTGGCGATGACGATCGTGGCGCTGTGGAGCAACCGCGGGCTATCGAAAGCGCTTGGGGCGCTCGCCTTGATCGGCGGAGCAGCGGTGGCCATTTATGCGTATGCGCAGGGCGAGTTTGAAAATCGCTGGAAGGAATACTGGGGACTGGCGCTGTTTGCGGAGCTGGTGCTGTGGGGCTTTTTCCTCGGTGTCGGTGGCTTCATTCTTGCTGGCAAATTGCGGACGCAACCGCTGACTCCCGAACTCGAAGGATCAAACTCATGAGTGGTGCCTTGCAGAGCTTTTGTGAAAACTGCGGTGCCCGTTTGCAGCCGGGTGCTCGCTTTTGTGAGGAGTGCGGTGTGCCCGTTGGTGCTGCTTCTCCGCCACCGGTTAGCCGGCCGGTTTCTCCCGAGCCGCCTCCACTGCCGATCCAGGCTGCGCCCGCTGCTCGTCCTCCCTCCCAGGCACCCAGTGCGGGCTTGCCGATGCGTTTGCTCGCCAGCCTTCTGCTGATCGCGATGGTCGCCGTCGCCTGGTGGCAGCGGGAGCGTGTGAGCCAGTGGATGAGCGCGGGGAAGTCCGATGCGACTTCGATGCCGCCAGTCTCCACCTCTCCCGTCGAGCCGCCGCCTGTCGAGACTCCTATGCCGGACGTGCCCCCTGCTGCGACACCGACGGGTTTGGATCAACCGTTGGTCACACCTGCTCCGACGACCGCCTCCCCAGGGACCGATCCCGCCATCGCCGCAGCACAGGATCTGGCGGACATGATCGTGTGGTTCCAAAAAGAGCCGTGGGTGCGGGCCCTCGCGGCGTCGATGCCGCCGGGCGTGACCGTTTTTCTCGACGCGGAACCGTATGATGAGGAGGGCTGGAGCAGCGTCACTCTGCGGGAAAACCATGCGCCCGACTCGGGATTCGATCCCGACGTCAGTCCCTCGATTGGGATGTTCCGCGTCGCTCGGGCGGATCGCCGCATCGAGTGGTTCGACCCCGTCAGCGGCGAGTACCTGGGGCTGGCGGAGTTTCTCCAATCCCGTGGGCTGGCCGGTACTGATGCGGGCGCGCCACCGATGTCTTCGCCGGGTTCGTCTTCTGGAAATGGCACGCGCGGCATTGTCGGGGGAGATTTCGAAACCGCCGTACCTCCCATCCCTCAGCGTGACATGGCCGTGATCGTGGCGGATCCGATGAATCCCGGCAACCAGGTGGCCCGCATCACGGGGCCAGATGAGATGAGTTTCACCCTGCCGGTGGAACTGCCGGAGGGAACGCCCGAGGTCGCGGTGACGCTCAAACTGCTGCACCCCGAGAGTACGCGGCTCATTCCGTTTCCCGATAGTCCCGGGCCTGAAGGCATCCGCTTGCGGGTGCGCCTGCTGAATGAGTTGGGCAATTCGGTGATCCGAGATGCGATCGTGCGCCCGACCGGAATGTGGCGGGATCTGGAGTTCGTTTTTTACGATCTACCGAGCAAGGTGGTGCAGCTCAGTGTGGAAGCCATCTGGATGGAGGGTCCGATCTATGTCGATGAGGTACGCTTCACCACACCTTAGACGCGGTTTGCTCGTCTCGGGCGGGGTGGCGTTTATGCTCCTCGCGTCGGTGGCGCTGGCGGCATCCTTTTTGCCTGATGTGCTGCCGGACGGCTTTCAGGCCTGGGGGCAGGTGGAGAAGTTCGGCATCTCCCCCCGCGGCTACATGGTGGAGGCTGCCGATGGAGATGGGGCGACGGCGATCGGCCAGTCCGTGGTGAAGCGGGTGCAGGCACCGGTGCGGTTCAAAGGAGATCGCACCAAAGGCGGGTTGCCAGTCGGAACCAATCCGTTTGGTGGAAATTACACGCCGCCTCCCGAAGATCCTGGAGACCCTGGACAGGCGGACTATTGGCTGCGGGTGGATGTTTCGCTGCTGACTCCGAAGGGCGATGCACTCTTCAAAATGGCCAACTGGGGTCAGGCTCCTCAAAATGTTTTTGCGATGGAAGCGGAGGGCTTCACGGGTGAGGAGCTGGTCTATGACGCCACTTACGATGCATACGCGCCGAACTGGGATGTCGTCCCCGTCCGTGCGAACACGGAGGAGCGGTTTGGCATGGTGGCGCGGGTGGGGTCGAAGGTGCTTTGGATCAACTCGATGCTCTCCGAAGGTGGTTCCAGCAACTACAGCGATCTGCCGAAAATCGAGCGCAGCTACCCTGGCAATCGCACCTACCTCACCATCGACTCCGGCGGCGCGCGACCGCTGATCCGCAACGGCGCGTACGCCATGCTGCGGGCGATGAAGGCCCACCTGCCGGACGTGCCGGATGGGGGCGTCATTGCGACCGGAGATCCCGGTACCTGGCAGACGGCGGTCGGCACCGGCGCGGCAGGTGCAGCGACGGTTGCGGCGGCGGCGAAGATTCTCGCCACGATGGTTCGCAACAGGCCGAAGACCAAAAACCGGAAAGATGATGAGGATGAGGAGGAAGAAGATGAGGATGAAGTGATCGGCCATGTGCTGCAAATCGGCACGCAGCATGTGACGCTGCATCCGGGTGAGGCGGCGATGATTGAAGTCAAGGTTCATGAGGTCACGCGCAAAGGCAGCTACCGCGCCGCCCGCAAATCCAAGGTGCGGCTCAGTGCGCCAGGATGGAGTGGGGCTCTGCAGATCGATCCCGCCGAGGGTGGTGCCACCATGAATGCGGAGGTGACGCTGGTGGACAAGGCACCGGCAGAGACGGGGCAGCTGCTCGTCGAGGCCAGCACGCCCCTCGGCAATCACTCCGCCGTCATCCAGCTCACCGCTGCACCCGAACCCACGTTGGAGGGCGACCCCGAACACATCGAATTGCCGGCAGGCAAAGGTGGCAATGAAAGCTTCACCGTGTGGGTGGAAAATGCTGGCGAATCCGAGTGGACCTTCGACGCGCGTTTTGAAGACGAGGATGCGCCGCTCTCCCTCCGCATCGAAGACACAGACAAGCCCTTTGCCAAATACGTGAAGATCACCGATGCGGTGAAGAGCGGATCTCCACGCCCCACCAATGGCCGCGATGCGCACAAACTCATTGTCACCGCTAGCGGGCCTGCGCTGCGGGAGGATCAGGAGCCTCTGGAGCGCCATTTGACGGTGATCTTGATCTGGGAGGGACTCTTTCTTTTATCCGTCGGCCGCAGCAATGACCAGCGCTGGCATGTGAAGGCTGACGGTACCAAGGGCGACGCGGAGCTGGATGTTTATGGGCTGGCCTTTGATGCCTCTGGCAAGCTGGAAGACGATCCGGCACGTCTCGGGCTGGATCAATTGCAGTTCGGCCCGGAGGAAGACACCTCGCAGCGAAACAAGAACCTCGCCGACGCCGCGCAGTTGGAGTTCACCTTCGTCAAATTCCGCCCCTCCAACGTCCCGAGCGCCGTGTGGCGGATTCATGCGACGAAGATCCTGCCCGGAGGCGGTGGCTCCATCAATCTGCCCCTCCTCGCTCAGCAGCCGGATCGCGATCCCGATCCGTTTTCCGTCATCGTCCCGCTGTCTCTGGATACCGCCGACACCGAGCCGCTCAGCGATGCTTGGCAGACGGAATTGGAGCGCTGTCGCAAGATCGTCAATGAGTTCATTCCTCCTGGCTATCGCACGCAATTCATCCAACTCATCGAGCAGCGCAAAATGCTGCTGGGCGCAGAGGGCCTCTTCGAACTGCGGAAAAAGATCTGGCGCATCGCCTACGAGTTGATCTTGGCTGAAGGCGCAGAGGGTTACAAAAACGAAGCCTTGTGGGCGGATCGTGTTGTCGTCTTGCTCGAGTACACCCAGTGGGGTGCCGACATGGCCTTTGGTGCCGTGTCAGGGGCCGTGCTCGGGCCCTACGCCCCGTTTGCGCAGTTTGCCAAGGCTCAGATCACCGCCGTGCTCGTCGCCCAGGCGGAAGGAACCACACCAGAAGGCTGGCTGGAGGCCATCTGGGGTCAGGTGAAATCCACGGTCGAAGGCAAGATCATCGACATCGACACGCTGTCGAAACTTGGCACCAAAAACAAGGCCGTCCTGTGGTCCATCTACTGCGCCTACTACTTCTTCAAAGGTATCTTCTACGAGAAGAAATCGATCACCGATGCCGCGCTCGACACGCTGCGTGAAGTGCGGGATGAATTGCTGGCAGACTTCTTTGGTTCGCGCGTCAAAGCCGTCTCTGGCGGCGGAGGAGACGCAGCCAAGCCCACCGAACCCGGCAAGACGAAAGGCGAAGATCCAGCGAAGACCAAACCGACCGATCCTGACAAGACGAAAGGCGAGGATCCTGCGAAGACCAAGCCGACGGATCCTGACAAGACGAAGGGCGAGGACTCCGACAAGACCAAACCGACCGATCC
>JAGRPD010000305.1 GCA_020439875.1 Verrucomicrobiales bacterium | reverse complement strand
GGAGGCGAGGATCAGTTGATGCAGGTGCTTGATTTTCCAGCCGTGCTCCATGAAGTCGGCGGCCAGCCAGTCGAGCAGTTTCGGATGCGTTGGCTTGGCGCCTTTGGCTCCGAAGTTGTTGGGATTGCCGGCGAGCGGTTTGCCAAAGTGGTGCTGCCAGATGCGGTTGACGATGGCGCGGGCGGTGAGCGGATTGCGGGGATCGGTGATCCACTTGGCCAAGGCCAGACGCCGCCCGTTCACGTTGTCGGGAATCAGATAGGGATCGGTTTCGGAGGCTCCAATGGCCACGCCCAGCGCGCTCAGCACGCCGGGTCCCACGGGATCTCCGGGTGCCTCCAGGGAACCGCCCGTGAGAATGTGGCTGTCGGGTTTCCAACTGGCGTTGACGGCCTTTTCCGGCATCCGCAGTTTTCGTGCGTTGAGGAACTTTGGATCGGGACCGTTATAAACGCTCTGCGCCAGCGGCTGGTAGCGCTCCAGGCGGCGGGTCCAGATCCACACATCCTGCTCGCGCACCTTGAGCTGGCCCTGCTCTTCAATGCTCAGGCCGCAATGTCGCGGCGGCTTGATTTCATCGGCATCGTCCTTGCGCGACTCCTCGTCTTTGTACGGCAGTTTGTGTTCAGCGTACCAGCGGCGGGCTTCAGCCTCGCGCTTGTCCACCAGCTTCTGGGTTTCGGCCGTGGCAAAGTCGAGCAAACGCTGGACGTGGGCGCGGCCTTCTTCAAAGCCATCGCAACTTTCCTCAGGCGTGAACGGCGCGGGACGCTCGGCGATCTGGGTGCCGGCAAAGGTCGCGTAGATGCGGTAGTAATCGCGGGTCGGCAGCGGATCAAACTTGTGATCATGGCACTTGAGGCAGCGCATCGTGGTGGCCAGAAAGGTTTGGCCGACGGAGTTGACGACGTCATCCAGGTAGAGCTGGCGCGCCTCCTCGTTCTTCACCATGGCCGGATCCCAGGGCCCCATGCGCAGGAAGCCGGTGGCGACGAGAAGTTCCGATTTTTCCGCTTTCGGTTTCGGGTTGGATTTGAGTTCAGCCAGTTCATCTCCGGCGAGTTGCTCCATCACGAACTGGTCGTAGGGCTTGTCGTCGTTGAAGGCGCGGATGACGTAGTCGCGGTAGCGCCAGGCGTTGGAGCGCTCGTAGTCGTTCGACATGCCGCCGGTGTCCGCATAGCGGGCCACATCCAGCCAGTGCTGCGCCCAGCGCTCGCCGTAGTGCGGGGAGTCCAAAAGGCGCTTCGTCAGGTCACGGACGGCGGCCTGCGGGTCTTGGGCGTGGGCTTTCTCAAAAGCGGCCACCTCCTCCGGCGTCGGCGGCAGTCCGGTGAGATCAAAGCGGATGCGGCGGATCAAGGTGCGCGCGGCGGCGGGTGGCGCGGGCGCGACGCGGGCGGCGGCGAGCTTTTCACCGATGAAGGCGTCGATGGGGTTGGTCGCCGCCTTTGAATCCCGATTGCTGAAGGATGATTTTTGATTTTTGAAGGTCTCGTTCGCCACGTTGCTGCCTTCAGCCTTCGACAATCGGGATTCAGCAACTTGCGGTTCCACCTTCGGCACCTCCGGCTTCACCACCGGCTGAAAAGCCCACACGTCCTCGGGCTTGTAACGGCGGAAGGTCCAGTCGTCCCCCAAGCCGCCGCTGGTCTCCACCAGGATGCCGTCTTCGGTGACCTTCTTGTGGGATTCGGCGTAGCGGATCTCGGCCTGCATCGATTCATTGGGCCAGGGTGCGCCCGCCTGGATCCAGGATTCCAAGTGGGCGATCTGCTCCGGGGTGAGCCGGTCATTCTCCTTCGGCGGCATCTCGTAGTCGGGATCTTGCCAACGCACCATTTCGAGAACGCGGCTCTTGCTGGCATCCCCGGGAACCAGGATGTCATCGAACGACTCGCCGCCTTTGAGGAAGTCCTCGCGGGTGAGCGATTTGAACTCGCCCTTGATCTTGTCCGGGTCGTCGCCGTGGCAGCCGTTGCATTTCTCGGCAATGAGGGGTCCGACCTTGAGCGTGAACAAGCGCTCCGCGTCGGTGGCTGACAGCGCAGGGTTCGCTCCGGCGAGAAAAAGCAAGAGGGGGATCAGTCGGTTCACGATGGGAAATGCCTGGGTTGGCGACAAAGTTAACCCAGAAGATGAATTTTTTCACTGCTTCCGAAGGGAGGTCGGAAAGGGGATTTTTCTGGTGGCGGGGAGGGGGATGTCGATTTCGTGCTCGAAAATCGAAAAAAACTTTGAGCACGAAATCGACATAAAGTGGTTTTCGTGCTTAATAGGAAATGTAAATGTTTGAGCACGAAATTGACATTTTGTTGATTTAGTGCGCTAATAATATTATTATTTACGAGCACGAAATCGACATTCCGCGTCATGCCAGCCCTTCCCACCTATCACGGACGCGATGAGGCGCAGCGCCAGTTTGGTGAGCTGTGGAGCAAGCCCAAGGCCTCGCTCGTGGTGCTGCAAGGCCGTCGCCGCATCGGCAAAAGCGCGTTTGCCGCGCAGTGCGCGAAGACCCAGGCGCAGCATTTTTTGAGGTTCGAAGGCCTGGCACCGCGTGACGAGCAGGGGCGGGAGGACCAGTTGGCCGCCTTTGCGGAGCAGCTTCATGCCCAGACCGCGCTGCCCCGCCTCAAGCTGGAAAGCTGGCCGCAGGCCTTTCAACTGCTGGCCAACGCGCTGCCCGCCAGCGGGCGCACCGTGCTGCTGCTGGATGAGATTTCGTGGATGGGCTGTGGCGACCGGGATTTCGCCGGGCATTTGAAAGTGGCCTGGGACAATTGGTTCAGCACGCGGCGCAACCTCGTCGTGGTTCTGTGCGGCTCGGTCTCATCCTGGATTCAGGAAAACATTTTGAACAACACCGGCTTCGTCGGCCGCTGCTCGCTCACCTTCAGCCTGGCCCCGCTGCGGCTGCCGGAGTGCGTGAAATTCTGGGGAAAGAAGGCGGAGCGCATGGGCACGATGGAAAAGATCCGGTTGCTCTCCGTCACTGGAGGCGTGCCGCGCTACCTGGAGGAAATCAACCCCGCGCAGACGGCGGAGCAAAACCTGCACCGGCTTTGTTTCCAACCCGAGGCGCTGCTGTTTCGCGAGTTCGACGCCATCTTTTCCGCCATCTTTGATCGGCGCGCGGGCTATTACCGGGGCATTTGCGAGGCGCTGGCGGGTCCGGCCAAAACGGTGCTGGAACTGAGCAAGGCGCTGGGAGTGGAGCGCGGGGGCGCCTTGACCGCGGCGCTGGAGGATCTCGTCCAATCCGGTTTTTTGCAGCGGGACCAAGCCTTTGACCCGGCTTCGGGCCGGACGCTGAGGCAGATCAAATTCCGCCTCAGCGACAACTACCTGCGCTTTTACCTGCGCTACATCGAACCGGCGAAACGGCGCATTGAGAGGGGCCTGTTCAAGAAGCTGGCGCTCGACGCGCTGCCGGCCTGGGACGGCGTGATGGGCCTGCAGTTTGAAAATCTGGTGCTGCAAAACCTCGACGCCCTGCAGCGCGAGCTGGGTCTGGAGACGACTCCGATTCTCAATGCCGCACCGTATTTCCAGAACAAGACGCAGCGGCAAGAAGCCTGCCAGATCGACCTGCTGCTGCGCACGCGGCAGGCGGTCTATGTGCTGGAAATGAAGCTGCGCCAAGTCGTGCCCAAATCCACCATCACCGAAGTGAAGGAAAAGGTGCGCCGCCTCAAACTGCCACGCGGCCAGTCCTACCGCACCGTGCTGGTGTATGCGGGAGAGCTGGAGAGCGGCCTCGCAGAAGAGGACTACTTCGACTGCCTCGTGCCGTTCGAGTCGCTGTTGCGCGATTTTTGAGGTTGCTCACGGACGGGCGCTGGTTCCGTGTGTGGCAAGGTTTATGGTTAGCTCGAATTTTGGGAAAGGAGGGATTCGAGCTGCTCCAGCGGGCGGCCTTTGGTCTCGGGAACCATTAGCGCGACCCACAGCAACTGGAGCACCATCATGAAGCAGAAGAAGCCGAACACCATTCCCGGCGCGAAGGCCGTCACCATGGCGGGGAAAAACAGCGTCAGCAACGCGGCGAAAATCCAGTGGGTGAAACTGCCCAGCGACTGGCCCTGGGCGCGGTGCCGGTTGGGAAAAATCTCCGAGATGAAGACCCAGATCACCGCGCCCTGACCCACCGCATGCGCCGCGATGAAGGCAAAGATGCACGCCGGGACAATGGCGTAGTTTTCCGTGAAAAAGGCCCATGAGCAAAGTCCCAGCGAGGCGATGTAGCCGAACGATCCAATGTAGAGCAGCGACTTGCGGCCCAGCCGGTCGATCAACCACAAGCCAACGAATGTGAACACCAGGTTGGTCACGCCGATGCCAATCGACTGCAGCAGCGCCGCCTTTTCCTCCAAGCCGGTGAGTTCAAAAATGCGCGGTGCGAAGTAGAGGATGGCGTTGATGCCGGAAAGCTGGTTGAAGAAGGCGATCAGGAACGCCAGCAAGATGGGCGTGCGCAGCCGCTTCGACCAGAATCCGCCCGCGCTCGCCGCATCATGGGAGACGGCATCGATTTCATCCGCCTTCGCTTCGATCTCCTCATCGCTCGCCATGGGATGGATGCGTTTGAGCACAGCGACGCCGGCGGAGCGGTCGCCTTTTCGGCCAAGCAACCAACGAGGGCTCTCCGGCAGACCCAGGCACATCAGGCTGTAGATGAGCGCAGGAAATGCCTCGACACCGAGCATCCAGCGCCACGCATTTTCACCCACACCACTGAGCGCCGCATTGGAGGCGAAGGCGATGAGGATGCCGAAGACGATATTGAACTGAAACATGCCCGCCAGCCGACCGCGCTTCTCCGGCGGTGAGATTTCCGAGATGAAAAGCGGGGCGGCCACCGTCGATATGCCCACGCCGAGACCACCGATGAAGCGCGCGATCATGAAGGAATAGACGTCCGCCGCCAGACCCGACCAAACCGCAGAGACGAAATACAAGACGCCGATCCAGATCAGCGTGGCGCGGCGTCCGAAACGATCCGTCGGCCATGATCCGATCAACGAGCCAAGCACCGTGCCCCAGAGCGCCGCACTCATCGCCAGACCGTGCAGGGTGGGGGACAGACCCCAGAGTTTTTGGATCGCCTGCTCGGCCCCCGAGATGACAACGGTGTCGAATCCGAAAAGAAAACCCGCCAATGCGGCGGTGACAGACCAGAGCAGGAGGTGGGAGCGTGGAGCTTGCATGACGCAGAATCTCAATCCGCCCAGTGTGCGTCGATCACTTTCTGGATGTGCGGACGGGATTCGTCGGTCTCGTGGAGGTCGGCGCGGAGTTGCTTCAGTTGCGCCTTCATGTCCCGGATGGTGTCGGCGTAGGCGGGGTTGCCGTACTCGTTGTGCATCTCCTCGGGATCTTTGGCCATATCATAAAACTCCCAAGCGGGAGGTGTCGGCTCGATGGGGAAGGAGGCCTGCTTCATCCAGGGCATCGACAGCTTGCCGAGACTGGATTCATTCTCGGGCTGGCCGTAGAAAAAGATGAGCTTTTTGTCGGCGCTGCGGATGCCGAAATGCGCGGGATTGTCGTGATGCATCAGGTGCATCCAGTAGCGGTAGTAGGTGGCGGTGCGCCAATCGGGAATCTCGCTGCCGTCGAGCGCGGCGGCAAAACTGCGTCCCTGCATGTAGCCGGGCGCTTTCGCTCCGGCCAGCTCCAGCATCGTGGGGGCGAAGTCGGTGTTGTTGATGAGCATCGAGTTCACCGAGCCGGGTTTCACCGTCGGCGGGTAGTGAACGATGAAGGGCATGCGCATGGCTTCCTCATACATCCAGCGTTTGTCGATGTAGTCGTGCTCGCCCAGCATGAAGCCCTGGTCGCCGGTATAAATGATGACCGTGTTCTCCCAGAGGCCTTCCCTTTTCAGGTAGTCGAACAGACGGGCAAGGTTGTCATCCACGCCCTTCACGCAGCGCAGGTAGCGCTTCAAATACTCCTGATAGGCCTGGTGGGTGTATTCGTGATCGTCGAGTCCAGGAGAGATATTGAAGTCGAGCCCATAGTTGCGCACCGGGTGGCGTTTGGAAACCGAGGTGCCGATGCGTTGCACGAGGCTGTCGTTCTCACCGCGGGTCGCCACCGAGCCGAAACCCGGCGCGGGCTGGTCGTAAAGGTTGTCGGGCTCTGGGATTTCGACATCGGCGAGGTAGTCCTGATAGCGCGGCGCGAACTCGAACATGTCGTGAGGTGCCTTGTAATGATGCATCAGGAAGAAGGGCTTGGTCTTGTCCCGGTGCTTAAGCCAGTCGAGGGTGACGTCGGTGATGACGTCACTGCTGTGTCCCTCATAGGAGACGGTGTTTTTCGGCCAAGGCTGGTCGCCGCGAATCCGGAACTCGGGGTCGAAGTATTTCCCCTGACCGGGCAGCACCTCGTAGTAGTCAAAGGCAGCCGGTTCCTCTTTGAGATGCCATTTGCCAATCATGGCGGTGAGGTAGCCGGCCTTCTTCATCTCCATCGGCAGGTACTGCTTTTCGGGAGCGATGGAGCCGTCGAGGTCGGTGACGCCGTTGGTCTGCGGATACTGTCCGGTGATGATGGACGCGCGGCTCGGCGTGCAGATGGAGTTGTTGCAGAACACGCGGTCAAAGCGCATGCCTCCCGCGGCGAGTTGATCCAGATTCGGCGTGGGATTGAGCTTTGCGAGCCGACTGCCGTAGCAGCCAAAGGCCTGCGTCGTGTGGTCATCCGACATGATGAACAGGATGTTCGGTTTATCGGCGGCAGACGCCTCGCGCAGAGGCGCGGACGTGTCCGCCGAAGCCTTGGCGAAGGTGGGGACGCAGAGAAGAATGAGAAAGATGCGCAACATGGTGAGTTCAGAAGTAATGCCCTGGACGGCATCAAGGTTAACGCAATATCGCCATTCGGATTACCGAAAGCGGAGGCGATAATCCTTTGGGGTGAGCCCGGTGATCCGGCGAAATCGTTTGGTGAAGTGGCTTTGGTCGGTGAATCCCAGCTCAAACGCGATTTCAGCCAGCGACTTGGATGTCTGCGCCAGCAGCCGCCGGGCGTGCTCAATCCGGCGCGACAGGACGTATTCGCTGGGTGTCATCCGCAAAATTTCACGGAATCGGGTATTGAACGAGGTTGCTGAAACGCCTGCCTGCTCGGCCATCTCCTTCATAGAGATCGGCTCGGTGTAGTGCTCGTCGATGTGGCGAATGACCGGCAGCAGTTCGCGGAAAACGGCACCTTGTTCTGTTGGAGTCGCGATGGGATACATCACGCCCGCCAGGCCAATGACGTCACCATTGGGATCGAACAGGGGAGTCTTTGTGGAGACATACCACTTCGGAGTGCCGCGAACATGTGGCACCAGCCATACTTGATTTGCGATCGTTAGACCCTCGTCAAAGACGCGCCGATCTTCTGCATGATAGGCCTCGGCCAGGGCAGGCGGCTGGAACTCTGCATCGGTCCGGCCCAGGATCTCGTCCAGACTCGTCAGACCGAAGACTTCGACCAGTGTTGGCATGTTCATGCCGATGTAGCGATGTTCGGTGTCTTTCGCGTAGAACAAGACCGAAGGCAGATGGTCGAAAAGCGCTATGACACTCTCTGCACCGGGATGCCTTTCGAGAAAGCCCCTTCGAAAAGGCATTCCGAAATGAGTCGTGGGCGGCAAAGCCTGAGTATCCGAGAACGACATGGCGGCTTGGCGGGGTAATGCCGGTTTCGCCGCAAGAGTTAGCAAAAGAATCAACAGGTTTCGGAGTTTGGCGCTGTCTTGCAGCCCTGGGTGTGCTCGTCCCCATGTCAATGGCATTTCAAATCATACCAAAATTGGGACTCTGGCGCACAAGACATTGAGTCCACGAGTGATCATCCTTTGCGGGTCAACTCCTTGTCATCAGCCAACCCAATCCACGACGATGTTCATGTCCTTGCGTTTTCTCAAACTGTTTCCAATTCTTGCATCGGCCATGCTGGCAATGTCGATCTCCGCCAGAGCGGCGACGGTTGCGTTTACCAACCCTGACTTTTCCAATGGGGCGCTGAGCGGTCAGCAAGGCTGGGTGGCTGAAGGTTCGTGGATCGTGGGAGACGCGGCGGGTGCCGGCAATGCATCGACCTCGACACAGAATGAGATTGCGCTTCTCAACAGCCCGATTGTTCTGAGTGCCGGTCAATCCTACGGGTTCACCATCAACCTGCAATTGACGGGATCGGTTGCAGCCATGACCGGCAGCGCCTTCACCTACGTCTTTCAGGCAGGCCTCAAGCAGAACTCCACCGCGACCGGACAGGTTCTTCTGGGCGACGCCGTCTCGGCCGATGCAACCATCCAGTATTTCAGCACCAGCACTGGAAACGGAGGGGATGACTACCGCCTGCTAAACAATTTCACCGCTATAGGCTCAACCATCACCTCTGGGTTGGACGCGGGCGACATCTTGGAATTCGAATACAACATCACACTTGGAGCGGATGCCGCCAGCACATCCTACACCGTCCGGTTGCAGAACCTCACTGACGCCACGGATACCGGCGTCGGAACGGTCACTGGAATCGATGTGGCAATGTATTCGGCACTCACAGGGGCTGGCGGCTATCTTTTCATGCAGTCCACTGGATTTAACGCCAACTCGTCGGGCATCAGCGGCATTCAGGTGAACTCAGTTGAAATCGCTTCCATTCCTGAGCCTTCGCTGGGTGCCCTCTTTGCTCTAGGTTCCCTCGGCCTAATGCTCCGCCGCCGCCGCAAGTAGCGAGTCGTTGCGAGTTCAGGTTCTACTTGGTGTCGCCAATTCGCTCGGCGCGAAGGTGGTAGGCGCCACGGTCTTTGCCAGAGGCAGAATCGGTCAGCCACGTCTCCAGTTTGGCTGGGCCTGCGGGCAGATCGACTTCGAAGGTCACGAAAATGTCCTCGGCGTTCACTGGCTTGGACTCCTCGAGGGCACCGATTCGGAGTCGCGCAGAGTTTGCTCCCATCGGGTTCGGCGCATCCTCGGGATAGCGTGAAAGGCGGATCGCGTAGCGACCTGGACGGGCGATTTCGACGGCCCACCAGCCATTGATGAAGAGTTCGTCGTCCGCCAGTTGAGCCGGATGCCAGATGACTGCGCCGTCAATCGGGTGCCAATCGCGGACGGTGAGGTGGGTGGGATTTTGCTGCTCCGCACCTAGCAGAAAGCTGACAGGTTTGCCGCCATGGCCCATGACATCAGCATAGTGCTCCTCATAGGCCGTGAAGAGCTCGGCCACCACTTCGGGGTGGGCGGATCCGACATCGTTCGACTGCGCGGGGTCCTTTTGGATGTCGTACAACTCTCCGTTGACCATGCGCCAGCGTTCCGTCAAGACAGCGAACGGAACGGCGTTTGACTCGAGCGTGGCCGGTTGGATGTCATCCGGTTGGCGCTCGATGAAAAGGGTTCGGTCCGGCCAGTCGCCGGGCGTTCCGAGCAGCAGGGGAGCAATGCTTTGGCCATCGAACGAAACTCCCTCAGGAGCCTTCAAATCGCAAAGATCGATCAGTGTCGGCATCCAGTCCCGGTGCGAGGTCAGTTTGTCCACAACCCTCCCAGCCTGCAACCTCGCGGGCCAGTGTGCGAAACAGGCGACACGATGCCCGCCTTCGTAGGCGGATCCTTTCTTGCCTCGCATGCCGGCGTTGAATCCATCGTCTTTGGTGCCCTTGCCATTGCTGCCCGCAGCGGTGCCATTGTCACCCATGAAGATGACGAGGGTATTCTGGTCCAGACCGCTGTCGCTGAGAGTGTCGAGCAAGCGCCCGAGGTTCTCGTCAAAGTTGGCGATCATTCCGTAGAAGATCGCGCGCTGTTCGGGCACACCCATCTCCAGGTAAGGTTTGGAATACTCCTCCACCACGGTGAAGGGGCTGTGCATGGCGTTGGTCGGGAGATAGATGAAGAACGGCTGGTTGCCGTGATCCTCGCCAATGAAGCGAAGCATTTCATCTAACCAAACATCTGTGCAGTAGCCACTGAACTTCTCGGCGCGGCCATTGCGAAAGTAGGTGTCGTCGAAGTAGTCGTTGCCG
>JAGRPD010000697.1 GCA_020439875.1 Verrucomicrobiales bacterium | reverse complement strand
ATGTCAATTTTCCTGGGGTGGGAGAGGGGCACGCCATTGATCCACAAACCTTGTCAGCCAAACAACGCGTCACTCCCATCCCACCGTGGCAGCGCGTTTTCAACCGGTGACCCGTGCCTGCGGTTTGCAACCGCCCGGCCTTCTCCTCACCAATCCACCTCCAGACCGTCGCGCCACCCACCCACATCATCTCATCAAGACGTTAAGGAAACATCTCCAAGCCCAACCAACCCAGTGAGGGCGCGGGTGGAGCGCCCGAATCAAAACAGGCTCATCGAGATGGAATCGACCCCAACAGCCATCGCCGCCGGAGTCCCCGCCACCAAGCTGACCTTCCTCTAGGACAGTCTATCGAGCCGATCTTGCAAATACCACCATATGGATCTTGCAACGCCGCACCCGATTCCTGTACGATGATTGAGCCGAAATGAGTGGCGCGAGTTGAGACAGAATGAAGCGCAGCGCACATCCCGAAGGGCGAGGTCACCGAGAGGCGGTGACCGAGTCAAACATGATCGCCGAATTCGACGAAGTCGAAACCCCTGTAGCCGGGGCTAGTGATCCCGTTTTATCCGCGACCACCCGCTTCTACGCCTGGGGCCTGGATCTCAGCGGCACCCCGCAAGGAGCAGGCGGAGTCGGCGGTCTGCTGCTAGTCCAACAAACCTCTGCAAATGGAGATCAAGCCCCCATCACCCACCACCTCGCTCCCAGCTACGACGGCAACGGCAACATCACCGCCTACCTCGACATCGTCACCGGCCAACCCGTCGATCAATACGAATACGACGCCTTCGGTCGCACCCTCGGAATCAGCCGCAACCTCGAATTCGCAGGCACCGCAACCACCACGCCACCCCACCGCTTCAGTACCAAATACACCGACATTGAGACCGGATTGATGGAATACGGCTACCGCGAGTATGACGCGGAGAAGGGGAGGTGGCTGAGCCGGGATCCGATTGAAGAGCGGGGGGGAGTGAATCTGTATGCGATGGTTCGGAACCGCCTTTTGCGGCAAATCGATCCGTTGGGGAATTGTGGATGCCGTGATGACGATGAAAAAGCGATGGAACATTTCGTTGCGGCCATGATGCTCAAGGATGCCGCCGTGCAAACCGCCCAAAGCGATCCACGTTTCACCGGAAACGGGACTCAAACGCAAAATGAGACGGGGAGACCGATGGGTTGGTTTGGAGTCGAATATTGTGGCATTCTGTGTAGGAAGTGTGATCTTGATGGAACATTTAGGTATGGCGCAGTGGGGCCTTGGGCTGGGGAGAGTCACACTTGTGACATCAAAAAGTATGGGACATGCGCAGATATTCTTGGTGATGGGTGGGAAACCTTCGCGTGGTTTCATACCCATCCAGACGATGCCCCGTTTTCAGACGATGACAGAGGAATGATTAACCAAACGGGAATGGATGGCTATTTGGGATATCCCGAAGAAAATGGAAAACCGAATATGGTCAAACCACCGGGGGTCGACCCAGCGACAGGAAAACCTTATGTGCAAGAAACAATACCCACATTTCAATAAAACATTTACGCCGTATTTGAGCAACTACCCGTTAATTAGAATTGCGTGCTTCATGGTGGGTCGAATTGTCAATCGATCAAGGTGTCGAATTTTTGAATTAAGGCAGGTGTGGTTGCTTTCTTCGTTATTTTTATGGATTTCCGTTTCAGCTAGAGGTCAAGCAGTCCTATTGGAATCAAGTGCATGGAATTGTTGGCAATTGCCGTTGAAGAATGTCGCACTTGCATGGGAGACGCCCGAGGAATTTTGGAGTTCCCTTTGTATTACGGCTGCTAAACAGTACAGACATTTTAGAGTTCCAAATATCGAGTTTTCACAAGAAAACTATCAAGACATTCGAGAGCTTGAAGACGAACCGGCGGCGGGCAAGGAATTCAAACTCAGCTACAATTTTGCTACATTTGGAGAAATTCTAAAGGATGGAATGGAATTGGAGGGAATGATTGTCACCCGAAACGATAATAAAATTTTCGTCAGATCAGCAATACAGATAAAACCAAGCGCCACCATGCGCCTTTACCTTGTCACTCCGAGTTTAGTGGCCGCACTTGGGTTGGATCAAACTGAAGAGATATTGCAATTCGATGATTTTGCGCACGCTTTCGAGAAAGCGAACCTAAAGCTAACTTTGTATTTGGCCGATTCAAAGCCAATTTCTTGGCTTCTTGTGAAAGGGGAGAATCCTGAATTTACGCTTTTGGATTCGTTAACTGAGTTGGCTATGAGAAAGAAGGGGGACCAGAAAAATGCCGAGTAAATGGAAGAAATGAAGCTAGGAAAAAGTTCTCAGAAACATAGTTCGGCTACAATAAGTTCGCAGCAACACAGTCGACAAACCTTGATTTTGCGGTGTTTTTGACCAAGGAAGGCTGTGAAAAACG
>JAGRPD010000304.1 GCA_020439875.1 Verrucomicrobiales bacterium | reverse complement strand
CCCACCAAAGCACCGACTCCTCCCGCGCCACCGCCGAAATCCCCCGAGTCGGCCTCTATGCCTGCCAAAACCCCCTCGTCGCCGACAGCGGAAGGACCGCTCGTGTTTCAGGCCGTCATTTTGCCGTTGCTCGAAGAGAAGTGCACCAAATGCCACAATGCCGATAAAGACAAAGGCGACCTCCGTTTGGATAACTACGAAGTGGTCATGAAAGGTGGCGAAACCGAGGGCAACATTGTCCCAGGAGACCCCGATAAGAGCCTTTCCATGATTCGCCTCCTACTCCCTGAAGACGACGACGAACACATGCCCCCCGAAGGAAAACCCCAGTTTACAGACGAAGACATCGCGCTGTTCCGCTGGTGGATTGAAAACGGAGCCTCCGACACCATGACTGTGAAAGACCAAACCCCGCCTCCCGGCACTGAAGCCCGCCTGCAAGAACTCATGAAAGGTGCCTCCGCCCGCATCGACCCATCCTCCGGCGCATCTCGCGCCTGGCGCATGGTATCGCCCGCAGGCCTGCGCCGCCTAGCTCTCGCCGCCGTCGCCGCCGCTGGCATGGCCGCCACCACACCCGCTGCCGAGCCCGAGGCCGCTGTGCAGCAGGCGATCAAAGCGGTGGAGACCTCCGGAGCCACCCTGCTGCCCGTTTCTGCCGAAGGCACGGCCTATCGCTTCACCGCGCTCAATGTCGCCAAAACCTTCAAGGACGATGGGCTCAAGCCCCTGGTGCCGATCGCGGATCGCATCCAGTCGCTCGATCTCGCGCGCACTCAGGTCACCGACGCCGGTTTGGCCGCCGTCGCCGCCATGTCTCAGTTGAAAGAACTCCGGCTGGACAACACCGGCATCACCGACGCCGGATTGGAGCATCTCAAAGGGTTGGCCAATCTGGAGTATCTCAATTTGTACGGCAGCAAAGTCACGGACGCCGGATTGCAAAAACTGATCGGCCTCAAAAACCTGCGCTCCCTTTACCTGTGGCAGACTGGCGTCACCAAAGCTGGTGTGGCCCAGCTCCACGGCAAACTGCCTGGAGCCTACATCAACATCGGTTGGGAAGAATCGGACAACGCCCAGCCCACTGCCGTCGCCGCCGTGGCTGCCGCCAAACCCGAGGCCAAACCTGCGGCTCCGGCTCCTGGCAAACCGGCCGCTGCCGTCGCCGCCGCTGCGCCTCTGCCCGCCACAGCGGTCGTTTTTCGTGACGTCGTCACTCCCATCTTGGCCGACAAATGCGTCTCCTGCCACGGTCCTGACAAATCGAAGGGCAAACTCAAACTCGATACCTACGCCGACATCCGCAAAGGCGGCAGCGATGGCGACATCAATGTGGTGCCCGGCAAGGCCGCCGAGAGTCTGATGGTGAAGCGCATCCACCTGCCCGTGGATGATGACGATCACATGCCGCCGGAGGACAAGCCGCAAATCACCGCCGGCGAATTGGCCGTGCTGGAGTGGTGGATCAATCAGGGAGCCTCCGAGACGCAAACCCTGGCCCAGACCAAGCGCGATCCGAAGGTCGATCAAGCCATCGCTGTCGTTCTGGCCGCCAGCAAAAAAGCGGCTCCCGCCGTGACCAAGGCTCCCGTGAAGCCCGCCCCAGCGCCCGCCAAACCCACGCCCGCCCCTGCTAAGCCCGCTCCGGCACCCGCCAAACCCGCTGCTCCGGCCGTCGCCAGCGCCAAACTGGATCCCGCCATCGCGGGCAAGGCCGATGTTTATCAGCACATCGTCGCCCCGATCCTCGCTGAGAAATGCATCTCCTGCCACGGCGAAGAGAAAGGCAAAGGCAAGCTGCGGTTGCACACCTTTGCCGACATCATGAAGGGTGGCGGGGAAGGGGACGTCAACGTCATTCCCGGAAAGTCAGGTGACAGCCTCATGGTGCAGCGCATCCTCCTGCCTGCGGATGACGACGATCACATGCCGCCCGAAGACGAGCCGCAGACCACCGACGCCGAACTCAAGCTGTTGCGCTGGTGGATCGACGCGGGTGCCCCGGAAAAACAAGCCCTCAGCGCGGCCAAGACCACGCCCGAGATCGATGCCCTCATCGCCGCTCGGCTCAAGGACGGCCTGCCCAAAGCTGCCGCTTCTGCCGTGGCGGAGGCCGATCAAAAACCGTTGGTGCCACCGATGTCTGACGCGGAAAAAAAAGCGCTGGCAGACGTGACGATGAAGATGGAGGCCCTCAACGCCACCCTGATGCCACTGGCTCAGGATACCGAGCTGCTGCGCCTCAGCGTGATCAATGCCACGGACAAATTTGGCGACAAAGAAATCGCCCTCTTGGCTCCTGTGGCCAAGTATTTGGTCTGGCTGGATCTTGCCCGCAGCCAAGTCACCGACGCCGGCCTAGCCAGCCTCGCCGCCATGCCCAACGTGGAGCGGCTGCATCTGGAGAACACCAAAGTCACGGATGCCGGAGTTGCCAAACTCAGCAGCCTGAAGCGTCTCGGCTATCTCAATCTCTACGGCACCAAAGTCACCGACAAAGGCATCGCACCACTGGCCGCTTGTGCCGAGCTGAAAAAGCTCTTTGTCTGGCAAACCGGCGTCACCAAAGCGGGTGCCAAAGCCTTGGAAGGCAAGGTGAACGGACTCGTCGTCAACGTCGGGCTCAGCGAGGAAGAGATCGCCAAATTGACCGCCCCGCCGCCCGCACCGGAGAAAAAGGAAGAAGCCAAACCTGCCCCCAAACCCACCGCGAAACCAGCGGCCAAGCCTGAGACAAAACCGGCCGCTAAGCCCGAGGCCAAGCCTGCGCCCCAACCTACGGCGAAGCCTCAGCCCAAGCCCGAGACCAAACCTGCGGCGAAACCTGCGCCCAAACCGACAGCTCCGCCCGCCAAATCGAACAACCCGCCTCCGGCAAAAAAACAACCTGCTGCTGACACGAAGCCTAAGGCGGCTTAGTGATAGCCGTTGGTTTTGTTGATTTGCATGAATGATTTCCCCCGTCCTTGGAGGCACCGTGGTGCCTCCATTCTCATCGTCTCGGTCGGCCTTGCCGTCGGACTCACCCCATCCTGTCGGCGGCTGGAGGAGCGCGTGGCCATCACTGAAAAGCGCGAGGCGTCTGATTACGAAGCGCCGTCCAAACTGTTCGCATACAGCCAGCAGCGTTTTGGCGATGAACGCCTGCGCTGGACGCTGCCGAGTGGCTGGGCCCAGGCCGAGCGCTCCCAGATGCGCCCTCTCAATTTGAGGTTTGGCCCCAATCAAGAAGGCGAGTGTTATCTCTCCATGCTGCCGGGCGGAGCCGGAGGCACCGCCGCCAACGTCAATCGTTGGCGCAAGCAAATGGGTGCGGAACCCCTCAGTGATGCCGAGATCGAGGCACTGCCGGAGCAGATGCTGATGGGCATCCCAGGCGTTCGCGTCGGCATCGATGGAGCCTACACTCCGGTCGGAGCCGCCGCGCCACTGCCTGATCAGCGCATGATCGGCATCGTCGCCACCATGGGAGACGTTGGTCTCTTTGTGAAAATGGTGGGTCCGCGCGGGCTGGTTGCAGCGAATGAATCGGCTTTTGATGAGTTTGTAAAATCCCTGGAGCTACGCATGCCGAGCGGCATGTGAGTCGAGCTGGCGGTGCTCCTTTGAAGGACATCCGCCTCATTGAGCGTAGTTTCTGTTGCCCCTTTTTTATTTTCGCTATGAGTTCTTCCAAGCGTGCCACGGCCAATCCCCTGGTGCTGTTGTTTCGACTTTTCTCGTCCTACACCTTGGCCGTCGTGGTGTTGAGCCTGCTGCTGATCATCACCCTGCTGGGTACCCTGGCGCAGGCAGATCACGGTCTGTTGGATAGCCAGCGGCTTTATTTTGACTCCTGGAGTGTGGTGCATGATTTCAAACTCGGACGTGCCGTCATCCCCGTCTGGCTGCCGGGTGGCATGCTGCTGATGGTGCTGCTTTTCATCAACATGGCCTGCGGCGCGGTGATCCGCATGCGAAAGGGCTGGCGCACTCTGGGCGTGCTGATCTCTCACTTGGCCATCATGTTCATGCTGGTGGCGGGTTTTGTCTCTTACCTCTACAAAGATGAAGGGGCGATGCCGCTGTTTGAAGGCCAGGCATCGGACCTCTTTCAGAGCTATCACCAGCGGGTGGTCGAGGTTCGCGAATATGATGCCGAAGGCAAAGGCAGCGCAGAGATTTGGGAAATCCCGATGTCGCAGTTTCAGGATTTGGAGCCCGGCAAAGCGCGCACCTTCTTCCGTGAAGGCATGCCGTTTGAAGTCCAGCTCACGGGTTATGCGCGCAACGCCAACGTCGCCTCCGCCGCAGACAACGCCCAAGGCGCGGTGGATGGGTACGAGATCCAGCCTGAAAAAGCCGGGTCTGAAGACGAACGCAATCTGGCCGCCATCGTCGCGGTGGTGAAGGAAGACGGCAAGGAAGTCGGGCGCGGCATTCTCTGGGAGGCGGAGCAAGATCCTTACACCGTGGAAGTCGGAGGGAAGGCCTGGACCTTGTCTCTGACGCGCCGCAAATGGAAGCTGCCCTTCGCTCTGCGTCTGGTGGACTTCCAGAAGGAGGTGCATCCGGGCACGCAAAAACCCAAACGGTTCACCAGCCACGTCGTCAAAATCAAGGATGGCGCGGAACAGCCCCAGGTCATCACCATGAATGTGCCGCTGCGGGATGAGGGTTACGTAGTCTATCAGGCTTCCTTCAGTGAGGGTACCAACGGGGAACAATCTGTCTTCACCGTGGTAAGCAATCCTTCGGATCAATGGCCGCTGTGGTCCTGCGTGGCGGTGAGCATTGGTTTGGTCATTCACTTCATGATGCATTTGATCGGTTTCCTCCGTCGCTCGGGTCGCTCCACTTTGGCGGCATCCACCTCCTCCACCTCCTTGTCATGACTGCGTTTTCTCGTTCTTTCTTCGCCCTCATTTTTCTGTTGGCGTCCGGCAGCTTCGCTCGCTCGGTGGACTTGCCGGATCCCGCTTTGTTTCGCGATGCGGAAGTGGTCGATGCCTTCCGTTCGGTGCCGATTCAACAGGATGGACGCATCAAGCCGCTGGATACCTACGCGCGCTTTTTGCTGCTCCGACTCAGTGGCCACCAGAGTCTCAAAGTCCAAGCCTTGGATGGCGGGGAGCTTGCCTCGCTGCCCGGCGTGAAGAAGCTGGACGCCATGCAGTTTTTGCTGCTGGCCTGGTTTCGGCCAGACATCGTCCGCGAGCTGCCGGTTTTGGTGGTGGACAACAGTCAGGCCGTTGGCGAAGTCGATGTGGAGCCACAGGGGTTGCGGGACCGCTACTCCTGGAGCGAGCTGAATCCGGCACGGGAGAAACTGCGTCAGAAGCTTGAGGAATACAGCCAGATTGATTCGAAAAAACTCACTCCCATCCAGCGGCAGGTGGTCGATCTGGGCCGCAACTTTTTCGATTTCGACGCGGTGTTGGACTACTTGGAATCGCCGCGCACCGATTGGCGGGCCGAGGCGAAAGATGCATTGCCGGCCGAGGTGATCGCCGCACTGCCCCAAGGTGATCAACCATGGACCGTCTGGGAGTTGGCCAAAAACCTCGGCACCTTCATTCGCACGAACGGCCCCGCTGCCCTACCGCAGGAAAAGGCGGATCGTTTGCTCAATCTCATGATCAACAAGACGGTGCGTCCTGGCATGACCGTGGCCTTGATCCCGCCCGCCGATCCAGAGGAACTGGCGTGGCTCAAAATCGGAGATCTCGTCACCAACGTCATGCAGGAAGAGACCGTGCCGGAGTCTGAATTGCGAATCGCTCAACAGCGTGATGATCTTGTGGCTGCGGCGGCGGGTGGCCAAGAGAGCCTGCGCCAAGCGACGCTGGCATTCGTCAAAGACATCCGCGATCAGGCGGAAGCTCGTGGGGAATTGAAGCATGTGGACATGGAAGTGAGCTATTATCACCGAGATTTTTTCACCAACGCGCTGGTTTGGTATCTCCTCGGGTTCTTGCTGGCTGTGTTGGGTTTGCTTGCCCCGGCCTCCAAATTCTCTCGCATCACGGGATGGCTGGCAGCGGCCAGCATGGTGGCAGGATGGGTGATGAACACCTGGGGCATCACGGTGCGCTGCCTCATCACCGAGCGGCCACCGATTGCGACCCTTTACGAGACCATTCTCTTCATCACCGCCACCATTGCGTTGGTCTGTCTTTTGCTTGAGATGGTGCTAAAAAATCGTTTCGCCCTGGCCTTGGGTGGGCTGTTGGGAGCGCTGGGCATGCTCATGTCCTACCTCTTTATGGCGCTCGATGCGCAGGACACCATGCCGACGCTGCAGGCGGTACTCATCACCAATTTCTGGTTGGCCACGCACGTCATCGCCATCAACATCGGTTACGCGGGCTGCTTGCTGGCCTCCGTCATCTCGATGGTGTGGGTAGGGTGGCGGGTGGTGACGCGGGGGCGTGGGGATCGTGAGGTCAGTCGGCTTTTCACCCGCGTGGTTTATGGGGTGACTTGTTTTGGACTGCTATTTGCATTGGTGGGGACAGTCTTGGGCGGGATCTGGGCCAACGATTCCTGGGGGCGTTTCTGGGGCTGGGATCCGAAGGAAAATGGCGCTTTGATGATCGTGCTGATGGGATTGGTCATTTTGCATTCGCGGCTCGGTGGCATCGTTAAGGTGACGGGGCTGCATCAGCTCTCTCTCCTCATGGGCATCGTCACGGTATTCTCCTGGTTTGGTGTCAATCAGCTGGGTCTGGGACTTCACAGCTACGGTTTTACCGATGGCATTTGGCGGGCATTGTTTACCACCTGGAGCATTCAGGGGGCCTTCATGCTGGCGGAGTTTGT
>JAGRPD010000303.1 GCA_020439875.1 Verrucomicrobiales bacterium | reverse complement strand
GCCGATGAAGTAGCTGACTTTGTCCATGTCCACCGTCGCGGCGGGTTGGGCTTCAGCAGCAGGCGCGGCTGCTGGCTTGGCGGCGGCCTCGGGGGTTTGACAGGGGGCGGACGCAGCGGTGGCCAAAAGGACGGCGGCGATGGCGGTGGGGTTGGGTTTGAACATGAGGTCCGCAGGCTACGATTCCCTGGCTGGCTGGTCAACTGGCATTGCATCCCAGGTTGTCAGTCTCAAGAATGCTGGCTAAGCTGTCCGCTGTGATCGATCCCGCCATCCTCAAACGCCTCAACGAGCACCTCTCCAAAGAGGGCCTACGACGCACCCGCCAGCGGGAAGTCATCGTCGAGGCCGTCTTCGCCTCCGATGAGCATTTCTCCGCCGAGGACTTGCTGGAGCGCATGCGCACCATCGACCGCACGGTCTCCCGCGCCACCGTTTACCGGACGCTGTCTCTGCTGGTGGAGTGCGGGCTGCTGCGCCAGGTGGACCTAGGGCGGGACCAGACCTACTACGATCCGAATTTCCTCGAAAAACCCCAACACAATCACCTCATCTGCATCGACTGCGATCGCGTGGTGGAATTTGAAGACGAACACGTGGCGCTCCTCAATGACTGCATCACTCGCCGTCTCGGCTTTCGCCCCCAGCAGCAGAGCATGCGCATTGAAGCCCATTGCGACGAGCTGTCCCGCAATGGCCACTGCCGCTACCAAGACGAACGCCGCGCCGCCCGCGCGGCCCAGCGTTGACGCCCACCGAGGAAGCCTCTACCAGCGCCGCCGACTCCGCCCCATCCTCACTCTTCTCCCCCTCTCATGCCCACCGACCTGCCTCCCCCTCCCACCGCATCCACCCGACACCTCCGCGTCATCGGGGCCGAGAATTTGCCCACCTGTGGCTGCCTGATCATCCCCAATCACCTGCCGCTGGCCGATCTACTGCGCCTCCAAACCCAGCTTCCAGGAAAAAAAATCGTTCTCTTGGTCGAAGCAGAGGGAGCCCACGAACCAGCTCTGAGAGCCTACCTCGAGCGTCCCGATGTCGAAGCCGTGTCCTTCGACGGCAATCAAGCCGACCCGAGTGCCCTCCGGGACACCCTGCGCGAACTGACCGACGCCGGCACCATCGTCCTCTTCGTGCCCGCGCTCTGCGCCACCATGAAAAATCCGGTCACCACCGTGCCGGGTGGTCGCCTGGAGCTGCTGACGAAGGTGGGCGTGCCAGTGCTGCCTGTGGCCCTGGTCCGCGAGTCCGATCTGGCGCTCACCTTTCACTCCCGCCACGATGACGAGGTGATCCTCGCCATCGGCCACCTCCTCACCGATGACGAGCTGAGCTTGAGTCAGTACCAAGAGGAGATGTTTGCCCTGAGTGAGCAGGCCTTCTCCGCCAGCCACCGCCTGGAGGAAAGTCTGCCGATGGCCGTGCTGCGTGGATTGAAAAAGCACTCCCGCTGCCGGGTCATTGATGGCAAGGACGACTCCACCCTCACCTTCGACAAGGTCCTCGCCGCCGCCGCCGCCCTCAGCCGCGTGATTCGCGCCGAGACGAGCAAGCAGCGGGTCGGCATCGTCCTGCCACCGAGCGCCGGAGGTCTCATCGCCAACGTGGCCGTTCTGCTGGCGGGCAAGATTCCCGTCAATCTCAACTTCACCGCCAGTCACGCCTCCATCACGTCAGCCATGAAACGCGCGGACCTGGATCGCATCATCACCGTGGATCTGGTGGTGAGGAAGATGCAGAGCTTCCCCTGGCCACCTTCAAAAAACCTCTTCCTCATGGAGCGGCGCATGCCCGCTCTGAAGCTCTCCATCGCCAAGTGGCTGGTGCTTTCCAAGCTCCTGCCCACCAGCCTTTTGGCCTCGATGCTCGGTGTCGAGCGCAAAGGAGGCGACCACGAGGCCGTGCTACTCTTCACCAGCGGCAGCTCGGGAGAACCCAAGGGCGTGGCACTCACCCATCGCAACATTTTGGCCAACATCATCCAGTTTGGCTCTCGCTTGCAGTTGGAAAAAGAGGCCGACTCCATCCTCGGCTGCCTGCCTCTTTTCCACAGCTTCGGCAGCACCGTGACACTTTGGTACCCGCTGATGGAGGGGATCAATCTCATCACCTACCCCACACCGCTGGAGACGAAAAAGCTGGCGGCCCTCATCGAGCATCACCGCATCTCCCTCATGATCGCCACGCCCACGCTGCTGCGCGGCTATCAGCGCGGCGTGAATCGTGAGCAGCTGCAGTCCCTCAAACTCATCGTCACCGGAGCGGAAAAACTGCCGCAAAGCGTGGCAGAAGCCTTTGAAGCCCGCTTTGGCAAACGCGTTTTGGAAGGCTATGGCCTCACCGAGACCTCTCCGGTCACCAATTTCAATCTGCCTGACCCTGATCCGATCGGCGAGAGCGCCGATGGCTTCGGCTGGATGCCCGCCAATCGCTTTGGCTCCGTCGGTCAAATGATGCCCGGCATGGGCGTGCGCATCACCGAGCCCGACGGCCATCACCCGCTGCCGTTGCATCAGTCCGGCATGATCTGGCTGAAGGGTCCCAATGTCTTCCGCGGCTACCTCGGCGATCCGGTGCGCACCAAAGAAGTCATTGATGAAAACGGCTGGTTCCGCACCGGCGATGTCGGTCGCGTCGATATGGACGGCTTCCTCTACATCGAAGGTCGGCTCTCCCGCTTCTCCAAAATCGCCGGAGAGATGGTGCCGCACGAGGCCGTGGAAGATGCCCTGACCAAGGCCCTGGCCCTGGAAAATGAAAGCAGCCGTCGCATCGCCATCGTCGGCATCCCAGACGCCGAGAAGGGAGAGGCCATCGTGCTCCTTTCCACCCTGCCTGGAGGCCCCGAGCAGCAGGAGATCCTCGACCTCCGCTACCGCCTGCTCGACCGCGGCATCCCCCCTCTGTGGATCCCAAAAAAAATGGTCCGGGTGCAGGAGATCCCCGTTTTGGCCTCCGGCAAACTCGACGTGCAAGGCTGCCTCAACGCCGCACTCGCCGCCGTCTAAACCTCAGCCACCTCCCGCCCCGTGTCGCTGCGACTCCCCTCCCTCTTCGTCGTCGCCATCCTCACGGGGGCTGCGTTCGGTGCCGAATCCAAACCCGCCGCTCCCGCACCCAAGGCCACCACCGCTCCAGCGCTGCGAGCTGATAGCTCCCGAAAGCTCGAAGACGCGGCAGGAAATTTTCGCCTCAAGATCGCCGCTGCCGATTGGAAAAACGCGCTGGTTCCAGACAGCGTTCCCTTTGCGCGATATGCCTGGACCCATGCCCGCATGCCCGGCCTGACCGCGTGGTTCGGCGTGGAGGAGCTGCCTCCCGAGGCACCCTGGGGACTGGGCGAGCAAGTCCGATACGCCGAGACCCGTCTCTTGATGGACCCTGCGGAACTCCAAGTCTGGGGTCAGCAGCGCGCGGCCGGACAGATGTGGGCGCGCATCGGTCACCTCGGTAAAATGGACGGCTTGGTCTCGTCTTTCGGAGTCTTCCAGGACCAATACATGCTCTGGAACAACGGCTTCCTCTACCAGCTGCACCTCTTTGGGCGCGCCGAAGATCAGGATCAAATCACCGCCGCCGCCCGCCAGATTCTCGGCACTTTCAGCATCATCGAACCCGAGCGCATCGCCAAGCCTCGGGCCGAACTCGCGCAGGCACCTGCTTGGGAATCTCGCGGCCTCGGGCTGCGCGTGCCCGGCATGGTGGGCTGGCTGCCGCTCTCCAACGCCGCCTCCAACGCCCCCCACCTGCACCACTGCCGCATCCGCACCGCCAGCTCCGCCGGCATCGGATTCGCCGCCGCCCGCATCGACGGTGCCGACCTCTCTGAGCGCCAAATGATCGACGCCGCACTCGCCACTCTGATGATCGGCTACGACGAGCGCCAAGTGAGCGTCAGCGCCTACGAGCCATCCCCTGCCCCACCGGGACTCAAGCGGGCCTTTCAGCTGAAAACCGAGCGCCCTGTCGATGGCACGCCCACCAGTTACCGGTTCCTCGTGCTGCTCACCGATCGCGCCTTTTACGCCCTCTCTGCCTGGGCGGATCGCGGAGATCGTGCCGGACTCGAGGCCGCCGAGCACGCCCTGTCCTTCGCTCAATTCACGCCCCTGGAAGGCAGCACCCCGCCGCCCCTGCTCGATGCCGATGAAACTCGCATCCGCTCCTCGCTCTTCAACCAATTCGGCCTCGGAGCCGCCGCCGAAGGCCGCTTCGAAGACGCCCTGCCCTGGTTTGAAAAAGGCCTGCTCATCGACGCCAAAAACTGGGACATCCTGGCCAACTTCAGCTACACCCTCAGCCGCCTCGGTCGCAGCAGTGAGGCGGCGGATCGCATCTCCACCGCCTT
>JAGRPD010000302.1 GCA_020439875.1 Verrucomicrobiales bacterium | reverse complement strand
AAAATTGACATTTTCCTCTACGCGTTCCCCCGCCGGGGAAAAGTTGACACTTTCCTCTACGCTTCCCCTCCCCCGGGAAAATTGACATTTTCCTCTACGCCATGCCCCCCGCCCGGGAAAATTGACGTTTTCCTCTGCGCATCTCCCTGGGAAGGCTGGCGTTTTCTGCTCGGCTGGAGGAGTCTTGTGCGGGTGGGTTTGGTTTGGAGGAGAGGTGCGGCTTGGCCGATGCGGAGTGGTGGTGAATGGAGTGTCTCCCGGCAGGACAATGCGTTAACAACGTACTTTTTTGGGTAGCGGTCATTTGGTTCACTTCCAGCTCCAGCTGTCTTGGGGCTGGAGGAGGGTGCGAGGTTGGTCGGATTGCAGCCAGGCTTTGGCATGGACGTCGGCTTTCAGATAGGCATCCCAAAACCGGGTGCTGAGTTGCTCTATGATGGCGTGATAGCGATCGTTTCGAGCGGCGAGTTGGGCATCTCCAAAGGCCATGTGGCGCGCGCCTTCAAAAACAATTTGGTATTTGTCACCGGCAGGTAAGGCGGCATAGACCTGCTGGCGGCTCAGGGGATCCAGATCGGGCTCTACGGGACTGCCATCCTCTGTCCCGGTCATGCAAAATACGGGTGCGGTTACGGCTTGGAAAGCCTGCTCGGGGGATGTGGCCCGATGCGCGGAGGGGCTCATGAGCAGGAAGGCGGTGATGCGTGGATCGGTGTAGGGTCCGCCAATGCGGAAGGTTTGGCCCATCAAGCCCTGACTGGTGACGGCACCAAAGCTGTGCCCGCTCATGCCGATGTGAGCCAAATCCAGTTTCTGATAAAGCGGGTGGCCTTGTTCGGAATTCCAATGCTCCAGTTGGTCGATCACAAACGGGACGTCGAGGAAGCGATCTCGAGAGGCTTGAAGATTGGCGGCTGCTTTGAGCGCGGCCATGGCGGCAGCGGCTCCTCCCTGCCCCCGCCAAACGGCTTCGTCGCTGCCGGGATGCTGCATGAAAACGGCGATATAACCGGCCTGCGCCCAGCAGCGCCCGAGGAAGGCGTTGTTGTTTCGAGAGCCACCCAGGCCATGCGAGAACAGCACGATGGGATGAGCGGTCGCGGTGTCGAGATCGGTTGCATAGACCCGTAGAGGCACGACTCGATCTCGAACTTCATCTCGGGGTTCGGCGAGAAATTCCTCTACCTCAGCGGCCGATGAAGTGAGGGTGGCGAGCGCTCCGATGAGAGCGAGAAAATGCAGGTATTTCATCGCGGGAATGAACCCGTCCGGACCTCGTCAGTTTCGCACCAGCGGTTCGCGGCAGCGATTCACGCCAGCGACGCGTTCAGACGTCGATAAACACGGGTGTGCCCTCGGTGATGCGATCGAAGAGGTCGATCACGTCGCGATTGGAAAGCCGGATGCAGCCGTGGCTGGCGCGGCGTCCGATGCGATCTTCGCCATTGGTGCCGTGGATGTAAACGTAGCGCTCGTGGGTGTTGGCGTTGCGCGGTTCACGCCCGGCGAGACGCAGGATGCGGGTGAGCACGAGATCCTCGTCACCCGCATGTTCCCCTCCGTGCTGCCAGTGACCGACGGGTTGGCGGGCTTTAAAAATGGTGCCGGATTCGGCTTCGTCGCCGATTTTTTCGGTGATTTCAAAGGCTCCCACGGGGGTTTTGAAGCTGCCTTCTTCGAATCCGACGCCGAATTTCGAGGTGGAGCAGGGCCATTGGGCGACCTGCCGGGAGCCATCCCACAGGGTCAGGCTCTGGTTGGCGATGGAAACTTCGATTCTTGGGCGGAGCAGTTGCATCTGATTCATAGAGCCGTATCCTCCATCCCTTTTTTTCCAGAACTCTTCGTTCGTCAAGTCCATGAGCACACCCAAGCATGTCGCCATCGTCGGAGCCAGTGGTGCAGTCGGCGCGGAACTCCTCCGCTGCCTCGATCAGCGCCAATTCCCCGTCGGCAAACTCACTCTGCTAGCCTCTGCCCGCAGTGCGGGAAAAACGCTGAGCTTCCAAGGCAAAGACCTCGTCATCGAGGAACTCACCGGGGACAGCTTTGCGGGGGTGGACATCGCCCTGTTCAGTGCAGGAGGCGGCATTTCCAAGGAGTTCGCTCCTCTGGCGGCGAAGGCGGGTGCGGTAGTGGTGGACAATTCTTCCGCCTTTCGCATGGATGACCAGGTGCCGCTGGTGGTGCCGGAGGTGAATCGCGCGGATGTGGCCAGCCATCAGGGCATCATTGCCAATCCCAACTGCACCACGGCCATCACTTTGATGGCGCTGTATCCTCTGCATCAGGCTTTTGGGGTGAAGCGAGTGTTTGCCTCCAGCTACCAGGCCGTTTCGGGTTCGGGAGCCAAAGGCATTGAGGAGCTAGAGCGTCAACTGCGCCATTGGGCGGCGGAGGGGCGCGGTTGGGATGAGGAGATCTTGCCGGCCGATCAGGTGAGGGTTTATCCCCATCAGATCGCCTTCAACGCGCTGCCGCAGGTGGATGTGTTTTTGGACAGTGGGTACACGAAGGAGGAGATGAAGCTGGAGAATGAGGGCCGCAAAATGATGCATCTGCCGGAGTTCAAAGCCTCCGTCACCTGCGTGCGCGTGCCGGTTTTCCGCGCCCACAGCGTGGCGGTCAGCGCTGAGTTCGAACGCCCCGTGGATCTGGCCGCCGCCCGTGCCGCCCTGGAGGCTGCACCTGGGGTGGACGTCATCGACGATCCCTCCAGTCAGGCCTACCCTCTGGCCATCGATGTGGCCGGACGTGAGAACTGCGCCGTCGGTCGTCTGCGGCGGGATTGCGCGCTGGAGAATGGACTTTGCTTCTGGGTCGCGGGAGATCAGCTGCTCAAAGGGGCGGCCCTCAACGCGGTACAAATCGCTGAATGCCTGCTCTAAGATGACAGGAGCCCAGCTGCCGATTCGACCTGCCCGATCCTGTGCTCTCCTGCGCGAAAATTGCGCGGCCTGCCCCTCTGGCGCGATTTTTGCTTCCCTCCGCGAAAAACCGGCGGAAGGATCTTCCCTGCCATGATTCCCCTGCGTCGCTGCCTGCCTGCACTGCTCTTTTTCTCGGCGAACCTGGATGTCGGGCGTGCCACCGATCTGACCAAGCCAGACCCCAAGGCCACGGCGGAGGCGGGCCAGCCGCTGTATGCCGCCACCTGCGCCGTCTGCCATGGCGACAAAGGTCAGGGCAACCCGGAATTGAAGACGCCATCGATCGCGCATCTTCCGGCTTGGTACGTGATTCATCAGATCGATAATTTCCGCTCCTCCAAACGTGGCACGCACCCCGAAGATCCGCAGGGGCTGCAGATGGCGGCTATCGCCAAAACGCTCGATCAAGAGAAGATCGACTCCGTCGCCCTCTACGTCGAATCCCTCGCGCTCGTCGTTCCGAAGGACCTCGCCATTGAGGGAGCCAATGTGAGTGAGGGGCAGTATCTCTTTGAAGCCCGCTGCATGGAGTGTCACCGCTACAACGCCAGCGGCGAGTACACCTTTGGCAGCCCACCTTTGGTCGGACGCCAAGGCTGGTACTTGATGGCTCAACTGAAGAAATTCCAGGAAGGCCATCGCGGCGCGGCGAAGGATGATGACAACGGAGCCAAGATGGCCCTGACCTCCACCTTTGTGCAGGGAGAGCAGGCCATCAAAGACGTGGTCAGCTACATCCTCACGCTGAATCCACCGCCTGAGCCTGCGGCCGAAGGTTCGCCGTTTGAAAAAGATCGCTGAACGGGCTACGGCGCATTCACGCCACCGACCTGCGTCTCCTCCTCAAGGCGAGCAGTCCCAGCGTGACCACTAGCAGCAGCACGTAACCTCCTGGCCACCAGCGCAGCGCCGCCGCAAACACCTCGGGCGCGCCCTCCTCCGCCCCCAGGCGCTCTCGCAGCATTCGCGTCTGCAGCGCGAAGAGGAGCGTCATTCCGCCGTAGGCCAGATTCATCGCCAGCCCTCGAAAACTCAGCACCGTGGCCCGACGTTCGGAATCCACCACCTCATTGAGGTAGTGCGATAGGAAGAACTGCAAGAATCGCATGGCCAAAATCAACGGCATGCCCAGAGCAACTCCGAGCCAGCCCGTCGTCCCGGATGCCACCGCCAGCAATCCCAGGAGAACGATGAGCGCCAACCAGGAAAAATTGAAACGCGCCCCATGACGGCGCGTCATCCGCTGCATCAATCCCACCGCCGCCAATCCCATCAAGGAAGCCGCCACACTGATCAAACCAAACCAGCGTTCCTCTACCCCCACCAGGCGGTAGTAATTGGACGAGACCGTCAAAAACAGACGAATCACACTGTCCAGCACCACCCCCACCGCCAGCAGCGGCAAGGCGGCACCACTGTGCCAGATCCAGCGCGCCGCCTGCTTCATCCGATCCAGGGTGTGGCGAATTTGCGCCCGCATACCCGCCGCCGAATCCACCGCCGCCCCCAGCGGATCCTCCACCATGCGGCGGGTGACCAAGACACACCCCAGAGCCGTCAGGAGATTGAGCAGCAGCGGGATTTTCATCGTCCACGCCTTCGGCCACGGGGAGAGGCCGAGCCGCATGAAAAGCTCACCCACCGCCTGGGCATCGTACAAAAATCCGCCGGATACCGCTGCGATGATGAACCCGATGGACGACCAACGCGTCAGTCGCGCCATCACTTCCGGCCAACGCCGTGCCCGATCCTCCGCCGGAAAGGAATCATAGGCCAGCGCCTCGTCCGCGCCACTGGCAGCGGCCTCCGCCAGGCCACTGAGGATGCGATTCACCACAAACAGCGCCAGCACCGCATCATGATGACCCGGCTGCATCAGGCAGAGGGTCAGCATTTCCCCCAGCATCAGCCAAGACGCCGCCACCACCAACCGCCGCCTGCCGAGCCAATCCGCCAGCGCACCGGAGGGCACCTCACAGAGCACGATTGTCGCTGCCCAGAGCACGTTCAATCCAGCGAACTCGGAGAGGCTCAAACCCAGATCGAGGAACAGGACCGTGAACACCGGATAATAAAACCGGCAGTTGAACAGCACGCGGAACCAGACAAACAAACGCGCGTTGAGAGGCCACGGCTCAGCCTCTGAACGCTTCCCCTGCTCTTCCCTCCTCAAAGTCCCACCCCCTGATACCCGCTGGACCGCGAGCACAGCTCGTAGAGATGTCGGCATACCTCATGCGCAGCCACTACGCCCGATCTCGGCAGCTCACGAAAGTCACCGCAGAGCAGCGGCCAATCTGCCGGATCCTCCGGCACCCGCCCGTGGGAGCCCCGCACGAGGTTCGCATCGAGAGGAATGACGTCCATCAGCATGCGCTGTCCGAGGAGCTTCAACGCCAGCTTCCAACCCACCTTCACCTTCGGATACCGCAAGGTCGGATCCAAGAAAAGCTCCACCGGGTCATAGCCACACTTGCGATGAATGTCCACCGTGCGCGCGTAGTCGGGCGCACGCCGATCATCATCCCAGAAATAATACGTGAACCAGGACCGCGCATCTGCCACGGCCACCAGATCTCCACTGCGTGCGTGATCCAGCCCCGCGTAGTACTTCTCCGCCTTGCCCAGCACCTGCTGCACCCCCGGAGTCTGCTCCAGCACCTCCCGCACCTCTCCCAGCAGGGATTCATCTCTCACATACACATGCGCCAGCTGATGATCCGCGATCGCCAGCACCCGACAGGCCCCTTCATCCAATCCATCCCGCCCCAACTCATCCTTGATGGAAAGCCATCCCTTTTGGCGAAACACACGATTCAGGTGCACGGGTCGATCAACATCGGTGATGCCGTATTCGGACAGCAGCACCACGCGGACGTTGCGATGCTCATAAAAGCGGATCAGATCCCCCACCACCGCGTCGATCTCCCTCAGATCTTGGGCAATCGCGTCCCGCTTCAAACCCACGCGCTGCAAGTTGTAGTCCAAATGAGGCAGATACACCAGAGACAG
>JAGRPD010000301.1 GCA_020439875.1 Verrucomicrobiales bacterium | reverse complement strand
GGGCAGGTGCTGGATGATCTGAGTGCGAACGCGGAGACGTATCAGGATCACGATGTGCAATACGCCTACGTGGTGGATGCGGAGGATCGGCTGCTGGGGGTGCTGCGTCTGCGGGATCTGGTGCTGACGCCACGCGGGCGAGCGCTGGGCTCGATCATGATCCGAAATCCAATGTCGGTGCCGGTGACGATGACGGTGCGGGAGCTGGCGCGTCTGTTTGATGAGAAGCCTTTCATTGGTCTGCCGGTGGTGGATGAGAAGGGGGCGCTGCAGGGTGTGGTGCAACGGGCGGTGGTGCAGGAGGTGATGGCGGAAGGTTCGGCGGAGGACTTTCTGCGATCTCGCGGCATCGTGGGTGGGGAGGAGCTTCGGGCGATGCCGCTCGTGGGGCGGTGCCTGCGGCGTCTGTCCTGGCTGGCTCCGAACATTGTGCTGAATCTGGTCGCGGCCAGCGTGATCGCGGTGCATGAAAAGACGCTGGCGGCGGTGATCGCGCTGGCGGTGTTTTTGCCGATCGTGTCCGACATGAGCGGTTGCTCGGGCAATCAGGCGGTGGCGGTGAGCATTCGAGAGCTGACCTTGGGCATCTTGAGGCCGCGCGATTTTTTTGTGGTGTTTGTCAAAGAAGGCCTGGTGGGCATCATCAATGGCTGTGTGCTCGGTGCCTTGCTGGGGGCGGTGGCGGCGCTGTGGAAGGGGTCGATTTTCCTCGGCCTCGTGGTGGGCGGCGCGCTGGCGCTGAACACGGTGCTCTCGGTCCTGATCGGTGGATTGGTGCCGTTGGCGTTGAAGCGGTTTAAAATCGACCCCGCCTTGGCTTCGGGGCCGATCTTGACGACCTGCACCGATCTGTGTGGGTTTTTCCTGGTGCTGAGTCTGGCGAATCTGTGGCTGGATCGCCTGGCGGGCCTGTGATCACGGGGCGAGAGGCCGGGCGGTGATGGCTTTCCAGAGGTCGAGTTTTTGCAGGAGAGCAGCGGTTTTTTCAGGTTCGCTGGCGGAGAGATCGGTGGATTCGGCGAGGTCTTGATCGAGCCGAAAAAGGCGGGGAGGCGTTGCTTCGGTGCGGGATTTTCCTTGGGTTTTGCCCTGGGATTTTGCGGCGGTGGAGCGGGGATCGAGGACGAGCTTCCAGGGGCCTTCGCGCACGGCGAATTGGCCGTTCATTCCCCAGAAGAGCGTGCGCTCGGGCAGGGGATCACCGCGCTGGAGCAGCCCCGCGAGGCTGGTGCCATCGAGCGGGACATCGTTGGGCAGAGGGGTGTCGGCGAGTTCGGCCAGGGTGGGCAGCAAGTCCATGCTGAGGGCGGTGGTGGAGGTCTCTCCGGCAGCGATGGTACCGGGCCACCAGGCGATGGCGGGGACGCGATGGCCGCCCTCCCAGGGGGTGCCTTTGGTGCCGTGGAGGGGGCCGTTGTTGGCTTCTTTGGTGCCGCCGTTGTCGGACATGAAAAACACCAGCGTCTGGCGCTCGATCTGGAGTTCCCGCAGCAGAGCGACGATCTGACCGACGCCGTCATCCACGGCCTGCACCATTTCTCGATAGGCCCGCTGGATTTCTGCGCCCCGCAGCGGGGGCTGGGCATCGGGGCCGCGCACGGGGGGATCGGTGGGACCCTGATAGGGAGCGTGGGGGGCCTCGTGAGGGACGTAGAGGCAGAAGGGCTGCTGCCGATGCTGGCGGATGAAGTCCAGGGCGTGGCGGTTGATGAGGTGGGTGGTGTAGCCGGGTTCGTCCTTGAGTTCGAGATCCTGCCACCAGTCTTGGAAATCGGCCTGATCGATGTGGCTTTGGAAATCGACGTTGCCACTGACGTAACCTCGGAAGCGGTCGAAACCCTGGTGGATGGGATTGAATTTCTCCACGTAGCCGAGATGCCATTTGCCCATGATCGCCGTGGCATATCCGCGCGGGCGGAGCAGCTCGGCGAAGGTGATCTCCTCGGGAGGCAGGCCGTGGGTCTCTCGCAGGCCGCGCGCTGGATCGGCGAAGACCACGGTGTCCACGCCAGTGCGCTGAGGGTAGCGTCCGGTCAGCAGCGCAGCGCGGGTGGGGGAGCAGACGGTGCCGTTGGAGTGGAAGTCGGTGAAGCGCAGCCCCTCAGCCGCGAGCTGGTCGAGATGCGGTGTGGTGTAGCGGTCGTTGCCGTAGCAGCTCAGGTCGGCGTAGCCCATGTCGTCGGCGAGGATGACGATGAAATTCGGGGTCGCGGCCAGGGTGGGCGTGGTGGCGAGCAGCAGGGACAAAAAAGCGCGGCGCATCTCCGCACAACGTCTGCGATGGGGGGGCGACTTGCAGAGAAGGCGATTCAGCCAGGCTGCCCCGCCGCTTGCACCATGGAAAATGCTCCCCAAATTGGCTGTGCCCGCCAACCGACTGCCCCTCATGCCCGACGCACCTGCCGATCCGCCTCGTTCCGAAGTTGTTTTTTCTCTTCAGGATGTGCGGCGGGAGTTTGATGACGGCCACGTCCTGGCTCTGCGCGGGGTGAATTTGGAGATTCGCGCGGGCGAGTTCGTCGCCATCATCGGCGGCTCCGGCAGTGGCAAGTCCACCCTGCTGAGCCTGCTCGGCGCGCTGGACACGCCGTCGTCGGGCAGCATTCGCTTTCAAGGCAAGGAAATGAGCGAGATGCCCGATCTGGGGGAGTTCCGCGCTCGTCACGTTGGCTTTGTTTTTCAGTCCTTCCTGCTGCTGCCCACTCTCACCGCGCTGGAGAATGTGCAGGTGCCGATGTTTGAGCTGGGCTGGAGCCGGGCCGAGCGCCAACGCCGTGCGGGCGAGCTGCTGCAGGCCGTGGGCATGGAGCACCGGCTGGATCACATGCCGGATAAACTCTCCGGTGGTGAGCGGCAGCGGGTGGCCATCGCGCGCAGTCTGGCCAATGAACCTGACATTTTGCTGGCCGACGAGCCAACGGGGAATCTCGACAGTCAAAACTCCGTGCAGATCATGGACTTGCTGTGTCGGGTGCAGCGGGAAAAAAACACCACCATGATTCTCGTCACGCACGATCCCAGCATCGCCCGCCTGGCGGACCGCGTCATCACCATGAAGGACGGCCAGGTCATTGCCGATCAACCTGCGGATCGAATGGCCCCTTCCTCCGCTGGATCCATTTCGTAGTTTTTAGGCCATCCGCCATCCTTTCAACCTGCCTCCACTTCTCGCCGATGACCCTGTTTCAGCTCACGTTAAAAAACCTGCGCCGCCGCCGCACCCGCACGCTGCTCACCATCATGGGCATCGGGCTCGGCATCGGAGCCGTGGTGGCTTTGCTCGGTCTCGCGTGGGGATTGGAGGACAGTTGGAGTGATGCCTATAAAGCGCGCAAGACGGACCTCGTGGTGCGGCGCAGCGCGGGCGGGCTCATTGCACAGCCCTTTTCGGAGGAGATCACCACCCGCGTGCGCAAGGTCCCCGGCGTGGCTGCGGCTGCCGGTCTGCTGACGGAGGTGCTCAGCATCGAAAAGGTGCCGATGATGGTCGTCTCCGGACGGGAGTGGGGCAGCTTTTTGTGGGACACTTTGAAGGTGGTGGAAGGTCGTCTGCCGAAGGACGCCAGTGAGCGCGGTGTCGTGCTCGGCACCTTGGCCGCGGAGATGCTGGAGAAGAAGCCCGGGGATAAGTTGGGACTGGAAATCGACGAATTTGAAGTGCTCGGCATCGTCGATGGGGGCGCGGTGGTGGAAAATGGTTCCGTCATCGTTGCGTTGCCGATTTTGCAGGAGATGGTGCTCAAAGAAGGCGACATCAATTTCGTCAACGTGCGCTTGAACGATCACGATGCCGATCCGCACACGGTCGCGAAGCTGATCGAAAAACAGGCACCCGGCTGCCGGGTGGACATTGCCAGTGAGGTGCTGTCTCAGAATGACGGCGTGAAGACCTTTCAAGCCATGAACTGGGGCACCTCGATCATCGCCATCCTGGTGGGAGCTTTTGGCGTGATGAACACGATGTTCATGAGCGTGTTTGAGCGCACCCGGGAGATCGGCATCCTGCTGGCCTTGGGGTGGAAGCGCAGCCGCATCCTGCGCATGATTTTGCTCGAGTCCGTGTCGCTGTGTCTCGCTGCGGGCATCGTCGGTGTGCTGGCAGGTTTGGTCATGCTGAAGATCCTCGAGTTCATGCCCTGGATGCAGGGCCGCATCGAACCCGCCGTCAGTTGGCAGCTCATCAGTCTCGCCCTCGGTCTCGCCGTCGCCGTCGGCCTGGGCAGCGGGTTGTATCCCGCTTTGCATTGTACTCGGATCAATCCTAGCCTCGCCATTCGTCAACTATGAAACATGCTGCTCTGCCTTCTCGCATCCTCTCCTCGGCCTGGCTGCTGCTGAGCCTGCTCTGTCTGGCCTGGGGTTCCAGTCTCGCTCAAACCTCCGATCTCTCCGCCGCTCAGTTGATGGCGGGGGTGAAAGCGGCCCGTCCCCTCGGCGGTGTTTATACACGCATTCGCATCGAGCACGACGCCGGAGGCGGAGCCGAGCCCGTCATTCTCCAGGCGCAGCTGAAGCGGCGGGATCACCCCGGTGGCGGCTCCGATCATCTCTATCAAATCCTGTTTCCTGCCGAACGCAAAGGGGAGGGGTTGCTGCTCCACATCAATGGCACCCACGTCACGGGATCGATCCGCGATGGCTCGGGCATTCGCCCTCTCACGGGCAAAGACCGCTCGCAGCCTCTGTTCGGCACCACCTTGATGATTGAGGACCTGATTGCAGAGTTCCTCAACTGGCCTGGGCCCGAAGCGCTCGGCACCGAAGAGATCGACCGCGTGCCTTGCCGTCGCATCCGCCTGCAGCGTCCCTCAGGCTCGGCCAGCGCCTTGCGTCAGGTGGAGCTGTGGGTGGATGAAAAACGCTACGTCACGCAGCGCATCGATGCCTGGACGGGTCGGGGAGATGCGCCGGATCGGCGGGTGGAGACGGACAAAGTGGTGCGAGGTGCCAACGATTACTTCATTCCCGCCAGTTTCACCGTGCGAGATCTGCACAGCTCCGCCGCCACTCGGGTGGAGGGTGTGCGCTCGGTTTCCGATGTGAGCTACACGGATGCGGATTTCGAGCCAGCGGCTCTCGGAGAAGTGAGCGGGCCGCCGAGGAGTTAGGTTCGGGGAGAGGCGGCGATGCCAACTCGCACGCCGACGCCTCACCGAAAAGTCTTTGTGCCGGTGCGCGGTTGGAGGCATGAATGGCAGATGAAACCTGGAGTTCCCATTCTGGCACTGCTGGGCGCGGTCGCGTTGACGGGCTGTGAACCGAAGGCCGATCCCAACCCGGGCTGGCCCGGTTATTTGGAGTCGGAGGTCATCCAAATCGCTGCGCCGGAGGCGGGTTATCTCGCCGATTTGAAAGTGCGCCGAGGTGAGGAAGTGGCGGCGGAGGCGGTGTTGTTTCAGTTGGATGCGCCGACTCTGGGATTTGAAAAAGATGCGGCAGGAGCAAGGCAAGAGGCGGGCCATTTGAAAGCGCAAGATGCGGCGCAGGGCGAGCGCCTAGAGGTGGTGCGAAAATTGCAGGCCAATCTGCGATCCGGCGAGGTGGCGCTGGATCTGGCGCGAAAGGAACTGAAGCGGGTGCAGGGGCTGGTGGGATCCAACGCTGTGGCGCGCGAGCAACTGGACCGGGCCCAGGCGGAGGCGGAGGAGCAGGAAGGTCAGGTGGAGGCACTGCGGGCGGAGTTGGATCTGGCTCAGCAGGGTCAGCGGGCGCTGCAGGTGCAGGCGCTGGAACAAGAGGCGGAGGCCCTGAAGGCGAATCTCTCGGCGGCGACGTGGCGCGATCAACAAACCGTGCGCAAGGCTCCCCCGGTGCCGACTCGGGTGCTGGACACGTTGTTTCAACCCGGCGAGTGGGTGCCTGCGGGGCAGCCCGTGGTGCTGCTGCGGCGCAGCGACGAACTGAGGGTGCGGTTCTTTGCAGATCCTGAAGCGGTGGCGGGCCTGAGTCTGGGGCAGCAGGTGCGCGTGCGTCTGCCGGGTGAGGCTGAGGCGGTGCGTGCCCAAATCAACCGAATCGCCGATGAAGCGGAGTACACGCCGCCCGTCATATACAGTCGGGAGCAGGCGGCGCGCTTGGTGATCTTGGTGGAGGCCGAGCTGGAGCCGAAAGACGCGGCGCGGCTGCATCCGGGCCTGCCGGTGACGGTGGAACTCCAAGAGGGAAATGGTGAATGAAGGAAGACGGTGACGCGGCGATCGAGGTGCGCGGTTTGACGAAGCGATTTGGCGACAAGACGGTGGTCGATGACGTCAGCCTGCGTGTGCCACGTGGGTCGGTGTTCGGTTTTTTGGGACCGAATGGCAGTGGCAAAACGACCTGCCTACGCATGATTTGCGGTTTGTTAGAACCCACAGCAGGAGATGGCACCTGTTTGGGTTTTGATATCCTCAGCCAGAGGCGCGAAATCAAGCGTGAGGTCGGCTACATGACGCAGAAGTTTAGTCTCTACGAGGATCTTACGGTGGCGGAAAATCTGGCGTTTGTGGCCCGGGTGTACGAGATGCCAGATGCGCGGCATTTGCTGCAGCAGACCCTGGAGCGCTTCGATCTCGCAGGGCGTCAGCGGCAGTTGGCGGGTTCCCTTTCCGGAGGCTGGAAGCAGCGACTCTCCCTGGCGGCTTGCATGCTGCATCAACCGCGATTGCTGCTGCTGGATGAACCCACAGCGGGCGTCGATCCGAAGGCGCGGCGAGATTTTTGGGAGGAGATCCATCAACTGGCTGCCGAGGGTCTGACGGTGCTGGTGACCACGCACTACATGGACGAGGCGGAGCGCTGCACCCACCTCGCCTATTTGGCCTACGGCAAACTGTTGGTGCAGGGAGATCCGACGTCGTTGGTGCAGCAGAGCGGACTCACCACGTTCAATGTGACGGCGCGGGAGTCAGCGGATTTGGCCGTGCGGTTGCGGGCACTGCCGGGCGTGGATCTGGTGGCGGCCTTTGGCAAGGGCCTGCATGTCTGCGGACGGGATGCGGTGGCGCTGCGAGCTGCGCTGGATGCGGTGGCTCACGAGGGTGAGGTGGAGGTGCGTCCCGGTCGGACTTCCCTGGAGGATGTGTTCATTTATCTGATGGGGCAGACGCCGGATAACTTTGCGAATCCCTCCAGCGCATCGATCGAGAAAGGCGGGGCATCATGAGGGCACCCATCCATATCACGCGGCTGCTGGCGATGGTGGGCAAAGAGTTTGTCCAGATGCGGCGAGATCGCCTGACCTTTGCGATGATGGCGGGCATCCCGATGATGCAACTGCTGCTGTTTGGTTTCGCGATCAACCAAGATCCGAAGCACCTGCCCATGGGCGTGGTGAACGGGGACTCAGGTCCTCTGACGCGCGCCATGGTGGCTGGCATGCAGGTGAGCGATTACTTCCGCGTGGTGGACGCTGACTTGAGTGCCAGCGAGGCCACGGAGCAACTGGCGCGGGGTGAGTTGCAGTTTGTCCTGCATGTGCCGCCCGACTTCGAACGCGACGTGCGGCGGGGGCGGCATCCCGCGCTTTTGGTGGAGGCCGATGCCAGCGATCCCTCAGCCACGAGTCGAGGGCTGTCGGCACTGTCGGAGATCGGTCGCCGTGCTGCGCGGGAGGTGCTGAAGGGACCCGCTGCGCCTTTGCAGCAGACGGCCCCGCCATTCTCCGTGACGGTACACGCGCTCTACAATCCCGAAGCGCACACGGCATACAACATCGTGCCGGGGCTGATGGGAGTGATCTTGACGATGACGATGGTGATGATCACCGCCCTGGCCATGACGAGGGAGCGGGAGCGCGGCACGCTGGAGATGCTGCTGAGCACGCCCGTGCGACCGCTGGAGGTACTGGTGGGAAAAATCGTGCCCTACATCGTGGTGGCCTACATCCAGATCGGCCTCATCCTCGTCGCGGCACGGTTGATTTTCAAAGTGCCGTTTGAAGGCAGCTTGCCCCTGCTGCTAGGCGCTGCCTTGGTTTTTGTGTTGGCCAATCTGGGCGTGGGTGTGACCTTTTCCACCATTGCACGCAATCAATTGCAAGCGGTGCAGATGGCGTTCTTCTTTTTCCTGCCATCGATTCTGCTCTCGGGTTTTATGTTCCCTTTTCGCGGCATGCCCGACTGGGCTCAGGCCATCGGCAGCGTGCTGCCCATCACGCATTTTCTCCGCGTGGTGCGCGGCATCATGCTGAAGGGCGCAGGCTGGCTCGAGGTTGCTCCCGAGGTGGCAAAAATGGCGCTGTTTCTTGTCGGTAGCCTGACCGCTGCGGTGGCGCGTTATCGCCGGACCCTCGACTGAAAACGAGACGCGTTCAGGGTGCGGTGGAAGCCGGAGCGGGCAGAAGCTTGCTGTCTTGCAGCCACTCCACAAACCGCTGCGGCCAGCGGGATGCGGCGGTGGGGGCGGCGTCCGGCCGATAGCCAAAGCCGTGGCCCGCGTTCGCGTAGATGTGCAGTTCGGCGGGGACTTGGGCTTCCTTGTATTTCAAATACAGCCGCGCCATGCCTTCGGAGATGTCGGGCCGGTCGTTGTAACCGCAGGCAATGAACAGCGGCGGCATGCCCTTTTTGGCGGAAAACAAATCCGAGGTGCCGGGATAAATCAGCGCCTGAAAATCCGGACGGCAGCCGGCTTTCTCGATGGGATCGGCGGAGGTGGGATCACCGTGGTCGGAATCCATGGCGGCAAAGGCGGCCAGCTCGCCCCCGGCGGAGAATCCCATGATGCCGATGCGATCCGGCTGAATGCCCCATTCCTCAGCGCGGCTGCGCACCAGCCGAATCGCACGCCGCGCATCCGCCATGGCGTGATCTTGAATCGTGTAGGTGCTGCCCTCTTCCCGGGCCAACCGATACTTCAACACAAAGGCCGCGATGCCGCGCTGCTGAAACCACTCCGCCAGCGCGCCGCCCTCGTGACCGAGGCACAGCTTGCGATGCCCGCCTCCCGGACAAATGATGACCGCCGTGCCGGTGCTGTCCTTGGCGGGCAGGTAGGGAGTGAGGCTGGGATTGTGAACGTTGCAGACATTGCTGCCCTCCAGCTTCTCCGGCTCCGCCGCCCGCGATTCCGAACCCGGCGCGCCGTTCGGCCAAAGAGAGAT
>JAGRPD010000300.1 GCA_020439875.1 Verrucomicrobiales bacterium | reverse complement strand
GATGGCTGAACGTAGCGGCGGTTGTGAAACCGCCTAGCGAGGGAGGCGACAACGCCGAGCCCATGAACCGCGCCACGCTCCGCTGGATCACCGTCCAGCCGAATCGCTGAATCTGCGGGCGATTTTTTCCAGCACCCCATAGAGCAGGGCGGCCACCAGGGCGAGGCTGGCGAGATACCAGGGCCAAGGGCCGAGCGAATCCATGAGGCTGCCGGTGAGAGGTTTTTCCCGGAGGAATCCGTAGTTGGCGGGGAGGAGGAAATCGATGGCCAAGACACTGAATCCATAGAGGAGCGTCCCGCCGAGCATGCGCTTCCAGGTGCCGCGAGGGGGAGTCAGCCGGAGGTTCAAAATTCCATGCAGTCCGGCGATGATGACGAGCCCGTGCCAGGTGAAGAAGTGGAAATAAACGGGCGATGGAAAGTCCTGGGTGATGGAGGGGGTGATGAGTCCCTGCAGGGTGCCGGCCATGCCCCAATAGTAGGTCAAGTGAAAGGCTGCGGTATGGCGGGTCCACAGGGCGAGCCCGCCGCTGATGGCGGGAATATCGCAATAATGCAGCGGCAGCGCCGTGCCCCAGGTGAGGCTGCCATCGTACCAACGAATCAGGACGTTGGTCGGCCAGATGAGGAGGAGCAAGGTGCCGAACAGACGCTCCAGCGGTCGCGCGGCGCGGCTCTCAGGTCGGCGGCGTGTCAGATGCCGGAGCAGAAAAAACACACCCGCCAGGACGGCCAGCGCGGTGAGGTGGCTGGGGCCAAAGCGGGTGAAGGGAGCGGGATTCACGTCCGGGGTGGACCGCTCCAAAGGAGGAGAGGCGCGGGCTTACTTCTTGTCGGGCTCGCCTCCCGATGCGACGGCGACGGCGGCGTCTTCCGGCGGGAGGAAGTTTTTGAAGCGGTTCTTGTCGATCGCCTTCATGTAGGCCTCCATCGGGGTGACGTAACCGTCCCGGAGCTTTTGCCAGATGGCGTCGTCCATGAACTGCATGCCTTCTTGTTTGCCGCCGATGATCACGTCGTAAAGCTTCTGGGTGGCACCTTCCCGGATGATGGCTCCGACGGCGGAGTTGGAGATCATGATCTCGTTGACGGCGGCACGGCCGCGGCCATCGGATTTTTTCATCAGCAACTGGGCGACGACGCCTTTGAGGGAGGCGGCGAGCATGGTGCGGACCTGCGACTGCTGCTCGGAGGGGAAGACGTCGATGATCCGGTCAACGGTTTTGCGGGCGTTGTTGGTGTGCAGGGTGCCAAAGACGAGCAGGCCCGTCTCGGCGGCGGTGAGGGCCAGTGAGATGGTCTCGAGATCCCGCATCTCACCGACGAGGACGATGTCCGCATCCTGACGCAGCGCGGCGGCGAGGCCGTCGGCGAAGGAGGGCGTCTGAATCGGCACCTCACGCTGGGTGATGATGCTTTTCTTGTTGCGGTGAACGAACTCGATCGGCTCCTCGATGGTGACGATGTGGCGGCGGAAGTTGGTGTTGATGTAGTCCAGCAGGGCGGCGAGGGTGGTGGACTTGCCGGAGCCGGTGGGGCCGGTGACGAGGACGA
>JAGRPD010000299.1 GCA_020439875.1 Verrucomicrobiales bacterium | reverse complement strand
GAGGCGGCTCCCGCCGTGGATCCCTCCCGCGGCCCGATGCAGATGCTGCTCCACCTCATGGAGCCCAGCGTCTCTGCCGACGTAACTTTGATGGACTTTGAGTTCACCCCCGATCGCGTGCTGCTGCGCGGTCACACCAAGTCCGCCTCGCAGGCCCTGCAATACCAGCAGGAGATCCAGCAGGGCGAGTCCTTGATGGCCTACACCTGGGAGGCACCGCAGCCTGAACTCGGCTCGGAAGAGTCGGCCACCTTCGAATTGAAAGGAGAGCGCGAATGAAAAAGAGCGAAAAAATGCTGCTGACGGTTTTTGCCGTCCTCTTCCTCGCCATCGCTGGCGGAGGCGGCGTGACCTACGCCTGGAAGCAATACCGAGGCATCACCGACGAGACGGAGCGGTTGCAAGGACGTCTGATTGAAATGAACACCGCCATCACCCAGGGCGCGGACTGGCAGCGCAAGGCGGACTGGATTGAGGAGAACGTGCCCAACCTCGGCTCCCGCCAAGAGGCGTCATCGCGGCTGCTGGATCGTTTGCAAAAGGAAGCCTCCAGCGCAGGTGTCACACTCGGCAGCAAGGAGTTCATCGATCCCTCACGAGCCTCCATCGGCATCGACGGCATGGAGGAGGAAGAAATGGGCTACTTCGATCAGGCGACGGTGCGGGTCACCATCGCCAGCACCTCCGAGCAGGCTCTCTTCAAATGGCTCCACACCTTGACGGAGCCCAAGGCCTTTCTCGGTGTCACTCGTCTCAGAATGAGCCCCACCGGTGAAGGCAAAAGCGTGAATTGCGAGTTGGAGGTAACCCAATTTTACCGGGAAAGCTCCGAGACGAAACTGACCAGCACGAAATAGATTTCTCCCCTCATGAACTGCTTTTTTCCCAGGATTCTCGGAGTGGCGGCCCTCGTCGCCTTCGCCTCTTCAGCGCATTCGACCGATGCCAGCTCTAAATCTGAAACCGTTCGTGGAGCCATCGTGCCCGGTAGCGAAGGCCAGGCGGACAGTCCCGTTCCGGTACCTCCACTGGCGCAATACGCCGCGCTGTGGGAGCGCTCCATGTTCACCACCCACGAGCTGCCGGCACCCGATCTGCCGAAGGGACCAGGTTTTGCCGATGGTCTGACCCTCGCGGGCGTCTATGAGGTGGACGGTGCCGTGGTGGGTGTGATCATGGATCAGGCCTCCTCCCTCATCACGGAGGTGCGGATCGGGTCAGAAAATGAAAACGGCATCCGCATCAAAACCGTGGACGTGGGTGAGTCCCCCGACAAAACGCGGTTGCAGCTGCAAAAAGGGACGCAATTCGGGTGGATCGGATTTGCCGACGCCATGGGAGGCGGAGGTGCCGCTGGCCCCGCGATGACGCCCGGCGTGGCCGTGCCTGGTCCGCGCAGCTTGAATCGTGGCCGCCCCGTCCCCCCGGCCCCCTCGGCTCCTGGGCAGCTGCCCGGCGCTCCTGCAGCGGTCTCCGCTCCCCCCGCCGCACCACCACCCCCTGCTCCGGCAGCGGTGCAAGTCCCCGCTGCAGAAACCGCACCCGCACCCATGCCCGCTACGGCTCCTCCTGCGCCCGCTTCTGATGATATCCCGCTGCCGCCTCGCTAGCACCGGGTTGACGAGGGACTTGCGTTGGTGGGGATCTCGGACAGGATGGAGCGCATCATGACGAACGATTCTCCACGAGGTTCTTTTTGGCTGCCGGTCGGTTTGGCAGTCGTGGCCATCCTGCTGCGAGCGGCCAAGGCCTTCGATCTGGATTGGCTGCCCAATGTCTCGCCCTGGATGGCGCTAGCCTTTGCAGGCACGGCTTTGTTTCCCCGCCGACTGAGCTGGTGGCTCATCCCGGGGGTGATGCTGGGGCTCGACGCCCTGGTGCAGCCCGGTGTGCTGCGCGCCGCACCTGGCACCATGCTCGCGGTGTATGGCTGCCTCGCCGTCGCCGCGTTTTTCGGGGGGCGTTTGCGTCGGAGCGGGGTTTCCGTCCTCGCCGTCCTGCTGGGCACCCTGGCCTGCAGTTTGCTTTTTTATGGCGTGATGAATACGGTCAGTTGGGCCAGCGAGCCCGCCTACGCTCGCTCGCTGGCGGGATGGTGGCAGGCGCAAACCCTCGGCCTACCCGGCTATCCGCCGAGCTGGACCTTCCTGCGCAATGCGCTGCTCGGAGATGCGGCCTTTGCGGGCCTGCTCGTCCTCGCCCGCCAGGCTGAGGCGCTGCTGCGGCACCTGCCTCTTTTGCAATGGGCACCGCGAAGCGCGGCCACCGCGTAAAGCGCGCGCCAGTTGCACCCGGCGGATTTCCGGCCTAGGTGGACGTTTCCGTCTCCCCTGCCCCTCATGTCTTCCGCCTCTTCCTCCAAGTCACTCTCCTCCGGGATTTGTTACCTCGTCGGCGCGGGACCTGGTGACCCCGGTCTGCTCACGCTGAAGGGCAAGGCCTGCATCGAAAAGGCCGACGTTCTGGTCTATGATTACCTCTCCAATCCCGCGTTTCTGAGGTTTGCACGGCCAGATGCCGAGAAAATCTACGTCGGCAAGAAGGCGCGCGACCACGCCATGAAGCAGGAGGACATCAACGCCCTCATCGTGAAACTGACCCGCGAGGGCAAGGTGGTGACTCGGCTGAAAGGCGGTGACCCCGTGCTATTCGGACGCGGCGCAGAAGAAGCGGCAGAGCTGGCGGAGGCCGGAGTGCGCTTCGAGTTGGTGCCCGGCATCACCAGCGCCATCGCCGGACCTGCCTACGCGGGCATCCCGGTCACGCATCGCAATCACGCCTCCCAGTTGACCATTTTCACTGGGCACGAGGATCCCACCAAACCCGAAACCGCGCTCAACTACGCCAAACTCGCGCAGGCAGATGGCACCAAAGTTTTCCTCATGGGCGTGGAGCGGATGGAGGAAATCACCAACGCACTGATCCAGCACGGCGCGAATCCCGACACGCCCATGGCCCTCGTTCGCTGGGCCACCCACGGCGGGCAGCGCACCCTCGTGGCCACCCTGAGCACCATGGCTCAGCGCGTGCGGGAGACAGGTTTCAAAGCCCCTGCCGTGGCCGTCGTCGGCGATGTCGTCACCGAGCGGGAGGCGATCAATTGGTTCGAAAACCGCCCGCTCTTTGGCAAACGCATCGTCGTCACCCGCACCCGGCAGCAGGCCGGTGAGCTGACGCGGGAGCTGGTCGATCTCGGCGCGGATGTCATTGAGGTGCCGACCATTCGCATCGAGGAACCCAAGGACCGCCGGGGTTTCGCCGAGCTGGTGAAGGACGCGCACACCTATGACTGGCTCATCTTCACCAGTCCAAATGGCGTGGAAGCCTTTTTCCATTGGTTCTATCAGCTCTATCAGGACGCGCGCTCCATCGGAGGCGTCAAAATCGCCGCCATCGGCCCCGGCACGGCCAAAAAAATCCGCGAGTATCGCTTGGCTGTGGATTTGATGCCGGAAAAAGACTTCGTCGCCGAGGGCTTGGTGCAGGCCTTTAAAGATCGCGAAGACGTGGAGAACCAAACCATGCTCTGGATCAAAGCGGAAGAGACCCGCGAGGTGATCGCCAACGAACTGACCGGCCTGCGTGCCATCGTCGATGAAGCCATCGCCTACCGCACCGTGCCGGAGCGGGAGGAAAATCTGGAAGCCCTGGCGCGGATCAAGGCCGAAGGGGCAGATGTCATCACCTTCACCAGCGCCTCCACCGTCGATCACTTCATGGCCTTGGGCGTGGATTTGCCCGCCGGAACGCAGATCGCCAGCATCGGCCCCGTGACCTCAGAGGCCGTGCGCCGTCACGGCCTGGAGCCCGCCATCGAGGCCGATCCCCACACCATCCCCGGACTGGTGGCAGCCGTGAAGCAGCTGCTGGACGCGTGAACCAGGCCACCGCGCCGCACTCACGCCGGGCACTTTTTGCCCAACGGCATGACTTTCCACTGGCAGCAGGGAGCAGGCCGGGGCACTGGTGGGCGCGCTGAGGCGGCACCGTTCGCCCCAGCCGCTCCCTTACCCCCCCGATTCATGGCCAAGAAGACGATTCAAGACATCGATGTTTCCGGAAAACGCGTGCTCGTGCGCGTCGATTTCAACGTGCCGCTGGAAGAAAAAGACGGCGCAATGGTCATCACCGATGACACCCGCATCCGCATGACCCTGCCCACCCTCCAAGCCCTGCGTGAACGCGGCGCGCGAGTGATCCTGTGCAGCCACCTCGGACGCCCCAAGGGCAAGGTCGATCCCAAACAAAGCCTCGCCCCCGTGGCCCTGGCACTTGGAACCTTGATCGGCGAGCCCGTGAAATTCGCCGCCGATTGCCTCGGAGACGACGCGCGTGAGCTGGCGATGAGTTTGAAAGACGGCGAGGTCCTGCTGCTGGAAAACGTGCGATTCCACGCTGAAGAAGAAGCCAACGATCCCGGCATGGCCGCGCAATTGGCCAGCCTGGCGGAGATTTACGTCAATGACGCCTTCGGCTCCGCGCACCGAGCCCACGCCTCCACCGCAGGAGTGGCCGCCCATCTGCCCGCCGTCTCAGGCCTGCTGATGGAAAAAGAACTGGCCTACCTGCATGACGAACTGGAAAACCCCGAGCGGCCCTTCGTCGTCATCCTCGGCGGAGCCAAGGTGAGCGACAAAATCCAGGTCATCGACCGGCTGCTCGACAAAGCAGACGCCATCCTCATCGGCGGCGGCATGGCCTACAC
>JAGRPD010000700.1 GCA_020439875.1 Verrucomicrobiales bacterium | reverse complement strand
TGGGAGAAGGGGCGTGGGGAAAACCGTTTGTGCGACGCAGCTACCTGTGGGGTGAAGACTTGGCGGGTTCTGTAGGTGGGGGCATCGACCCCACGGGGGCGGGCGCAGGCGGCGTGGGCGGCCTGCTGGCGATGACGTGGCATGACCGGGGCGCGAGGGAAGCAGAAAGCTACTGGGTCACGCAAGATTTGAACGGCAACGTGATCGGTCTGCTGAGCACCACGACCACAAAGACCGCCGTGTACGACTATGACCCCTTCGGCAACCCGATGCGGGTCAACGAACCCGAACCCGGCCTCAATCCCGTGAGGTTCAGTGGGAAGTACACGGACGCGGAGACGGGGATGTGTTATTACGGCTTCCGGTTTTATGAGCCGGAGAGTGGGCGGTGGCTGAGCCGGGGTCCAATAGGGGAGAAGGGTGGATTAAGTCTCTACGGAATGGTGGGAAATGATGCGGTGAATAATCAAGATATTTTGGGATTATCCTACAATCCCAAAAAGTTCTGCTGTTGCAAAGAATTCTACGTGGACGGTGGGCTCCAGAATCTTAAAGCACAAGCTCAAGCTTTAAAAATTGGGATAGATGATGGTTTCGTGGGTCAAGCCCTTCGAGAACGTTTCTGCGGCGATGGAAAGAATGGGCCATCTTGCAAAAACAACCACAGAGTTCTAATAAATTTTTTGAAAGTGCCACCATGCTGGCGTTGCTGGGTGCAATGCGGTTATTCAACATCGGAAACACGTCAGCATCCCCTTGCGGCAGGATTGGGGGATCATTGCGTTGTGTTCTGTTCTGTTCTGTTCTGTGAGGCGCGAGCTGACTACGGCCAGGAAGTTGTTCGTCGTATTATACTTGATATTACTGGAGGCGTCTCGTCCCAGGCTCTGTTCAGTCGGCTTTTCCCAAATCCTCATGAAGACACTTTTCCCAAACCTCATTTTGAGAGATGCCCAAGATAGGTAAATGCGTTATTTTTGCAACATTGAGCCTCATTGTTGTATGCGGATTTGGAACGGTTTGGCTATTGCGACATGAATCCCCGACTCCAAAATTGGCTGAACAAGCTGTTGGGATGCCTGTGGCCAGGAAGCTGTGGGTGATTAGAGACCTGATACGTCTGTTTGAAAGTGGTAAGGGCAGACTACCAGAGTCATTTGAGGAATTGTCCAGATCTCTTCCACCCGAGGAAAAGAATATTTTTGCTGAAGCAATGTTCTACATCGACGAAAACTCAGGGCAAAAAGGGACATGGAGTTATGTAAATGATCCGGAGACCTTTTGGCTCGTAGAATCTTCCATATTGATCAATGGACGTAAAATTCGCCTGATTAAGGCGAATTGGACTGTAGTATTTGAGTAGAACCTTCACCAGTGAAAAGCTCTCGAGCACGAATGGCACTTGATTAACCCCAACGGAAATGGTGTCAGGAAATGGTGTCAGGGTGCAATAACTTGACAAATTGAAGTGACAAGCTCTCAGAAACGGTTCCACGCGAGACCCCGAGTTTGGGGTGTCCACCCAGGTGAATTCGAGTTTGCGCGGCACGGGGCAGTGGATCTATACCCAGGATTTGCGCGGTCAGGTGCTCAGCGGTCAGCGGTCGCTGGCTGGAGGCGGCACTTTGCCCCCGGAGATGCACTACGCTTACGATGAGA
>JAGRPD010000298.1 GCA_020439875.1 Verrucomicrobiales bacterium | reverse complement strand
GGGGGAAAGCTCGTGGCTCTCAAACTCTCGAATTCGATTCATCATCTCATGCGCACGCCCTTGCCCAAAAACTTCATCGTCAAAGATCTCATCGCGGGTCTCGTCGTCTTTCTGGTTGCGGTGCCTCTCTGTCTCGGCATCGCGCATGCATCCGGTGTTCCGATCATCGCGGGTCTGTTGGCGGGGATCATCGGGGGTCTCGTGGTGGGAACGATCAGCGGAGCCCAGATTTCGGTGTCGGGACCAGCCGCAGGTTTGACTGCCATTGTGCTCACTCAGATGGAGAGGTTGGGGAGTTTTGACGCCTTCCTGTTGGCGTTGTTTTTCAGCGGCCTGTTCCAAATTGCATTCGGCATTTTCCGCGCGGGGTTGCTGGCCAACTATTTTCCGAACAACGTGATCAAGGGTCTGCTGGGGGCGATCGGGGTGATCTTGATCATGAAGCAGCTGCCCCACCTCGTCGGGCATGATCCTGACTACGAGGGCGATATGAGTTTCAGCCAGATGGACGGCGAGAACACGCTTTCCGAGATCTTCATCGCGTTTCAGCGATTCTTGCCAGGTGCGGCGATCATTGGCATCTCCTGCCTGGTGTTATTGATTCTGTGGGACAAATCCCGGCTGAAAAAAAGCATTTTTCCGGCCCCCTTGGCGGCGGTGCTTTTGGGCGTGGCCATCAATGAGATCCTGCGGGTGTCGGGATCGTCTCTCGCCATTGCACCGAGTCATTTGGTGCAGGTCCCGGTGCTGGGTGAGGGTGTGGGTTGGGATCAAATCTTCCATTTCCCTGACTTCTCGGCTTGGAGCAATCCTGCCATCTACATGGGTGCCATCACCATCGCCATCGTGGCCTCTCTGGAGACGCTGCTCAACATTGAGGCCACCGACAAGTTGGATCCCTACAAGCGGTTTGCCCCACAGAACCGCGAGCTGGTGGCGCAGGGCGTGGGGAACTCTTTGGCGGGCTTGATCGGCGGTATGCCGGTGACTTCGGTCATCGTACGCAGCTCCGTGAATGCGAGTGCGGGTGGGGTGACAAAACTCTCCACCATCGTTCACGGAGTGTTGCTGGCGGTGAGCATCTTTTTTCTTCCCGAATGGCTCAATAAGATTCCGTTGGCGGCCTTGGCGGCGATCCTGGTGGTGACGGGCTGGAAGCTCGCCAATCCGAAACTTTTCAAAGAGATGTATCAGGAGGGGCGGAATCAGTTTTTGCCCTTTGTGATCACCCTGGGAGCCATCGTGCTGACAGACCTTTTGATTGGTATTTTGATTGGTTTGGCGGTGAGTTTGCTCTTCATTCTGTATTCCAACTTGCGCCGGGGTTTCCATGTGGTGCAGGAAAATCATGTGGGAGGGTCGGTGACGCGCTTGGTTTTCGCCAACCAGGTGAGCTTTTTGAATCGTGCTCAATTGGCGACGACGCTGGCGGAGTTTGGATCGGGGGATCAGGTGATCCTCGATGCGCGAACGACGGACTACATCGATCCCGACATCCTATCCGTAATCCGCGAGTTTCGGGACGATCAGGCACCGGTGCGGGGCGCGAAGGTCAGTCTTATGGGATTCAAAGACCGCTATCCCATCGGAGATGAGATCCAATACGTCGATGTCTCCACGAGGGATGTTCAAGCCGCGATGACGCCCGAGAAGGTGTTGCGTCTTTTGAAGGAGGGGAATGAGCGGTTTGTCTCGGGAGAGCGGTTGAATCGGGATTTGGTGCGTCAGGTGGACGCCACTTCCGATGGGCAACACCCACTCGCGGTGGTGCTGGCCTGCATCGACTCCCGCATTGCGACGGAGATGATCTTTGATTTGGGTTTGGGCGACATCTTTTCGTGTCGCGTGGCGGGTAACATCGCGGGGACGAAGATGCTGGGCAGCATGGAGTTTGCTTGCAAAGTAGCGGGGGCCAAGCTGATCGTGGTGTTAGGTCATACGCGCTGCGGGGCAGTGAAAGCGGCTTGTGATTTGGTAGAGTCCGAAGTGGATCCCGCAGCGGCGACGGGTCTGCCGAATCTCGGGGCGCTCACCGGGCCACTGGGCCAGGCAATCCGTCAGGAGACGACGATCACAGAGGATCGCAATGGCAGCAATGAAGCCTTTGTCAATCGAGTGGCGGCGTTGAACGTGGGAGAGGTCATGAGTTACATCCGGACCAATAGCTCGGCTCTGCGTGAGGTTTTGGATGAAGGTTCGGTACGCCTCGTGGGAGGTATGTATGACGTGCGCACGGGGAAGGTGGAGTTTTATGAAGATGAAGGGGTGAAAGGGTGAGGGATTTCATCGTCCTTTCACAGAGATTTCATCATTCAGAAATTGATTGAGGGGTGGAGTTGAGGTGCAGTGGTGGGGATGCCTGCCGGGACCTGGATTCACCGCGAAGCGGAGCCGCTGAAGAAGCTGCTGCGTGGCGAGGTGGTGGCGATCTCGGAGATGCTGCAAAAGGGAGACTGGCGCGGTGTGATTCGGCCCTGCGTGGTGGCGATCCTCCTTGGTAGCGGATGCTACGGAGCTGCTTTGGGATTGTGGCGGGCTCCGATGATGGCGCTCTACGTGGGGATCAAGATGCCGCTGCTGGTGGGGCTGACTTTGTTAGTCAACGGTTTGCTCAATGGCATGCTGGCGCAGGTCCTTGGAAGTGGATTGAGCTTTCGCCAGACGTTGACGGCATGTCTGATGAGTTTTGCGATTTTCTCCCTGGTGGCGGGATCGCTGAGTCCGGTGGTGATGGCGGCGGTGCTGGATGCGCCTGAGCGGGGGACGGAGATTTCAGCGGCGTGGTATCGCGGCTTTTTGCTGAGTCAGACCGCTGTCATTGCTGGGGCGGGGGTGCTGGCGAACTACCGTTTGCTGAAGTTGCTGCGGCATGTGTCTGGCAGTGATGCGGTGGGGACTCGGACGCTGCTGGCTTGGTTGACGGGGAATTTGTTTGTGGGGGCGCAGCTTTCCTACACGCTGCGGCCGTTTTTTGGCAATCCTGATTTGGAGGTGCAGTTTTTGCGGCCCAATCCGTTTGAGGGTAACTTTTATGAGGCGGTGTGGGGCATGATGGATTTGAAGGCGTGGTGGACGGTGCGACCGGAGCTGGCCTTTTTTGGGGGAGTGGTGCTGATGCTGATTCTGGTGGTGGGGGTGGGGAGGAAACTTAGCTCGTGAAGGTCATTTTTTCAATCTAACCAACCCTGCATGACTGTTATGAATACAAACCCTGATCCATCCAATCCTCCTGTGACTGCCGAGAATCCGCCAATGGGCTTTTGGTCAACGGCAGAGGCTGTGCTGAAGAATCCGCGTCGATTGCTGGTGCTGGAAGAATCTCGTGCGGAAGATCGCCGCACGATTCAACGTCTGCTGATCCTCTGCGTGCTTTGCTTGGCGGTGTTTGGCTTGCTGTTGGGGGGATTCAGCGGGGGGCAGCAGCTGTGGGTCGCGCCGACGAAGGTGGCGCTGGGCGCGCTGTTCTCCTTGCTGATCTGTCTGCCGAGTCTGTTCATCTTCGGCTCGCTGGCGGGCATGAATGTGCGGGTGGAGCAGGTGGTGAAGCTGGGTCTGAGCGGTCTAACACTCACGTCTCTGCTGCTAGTGGGTTTTGCCCCGGTGGTGTGGGTGTTTTCGCAGTCTTCGGATTCCCTGGTGTTTATGGGTGGATTGGCGGTGGTGTTTTGGATGGTGTCGGTGCTATTCGGGATGCGGCTGGTGCGGCAGGAGGCGGAGCTATTGAAGCTGAGGGAGCTGAGTTATCTCAATCTCTGGATCTTCATTTTCATTTTGGTGACCCTGCAGGTTTCGACGGCGGTGAGACCGATCATTGGGACGGCGGATACGTTTTTCCCGAAGGAAAAGCGCTTCTTCATGCAGCACTGGGGGGAGGAGATGGACACTCCTGCGCCTACTCCTGCGGTGCGGAAGAAATGACGGAGGGAGGAGAGGCTGCTGCGGCTGCGAGGTGGGCGAGGCGCTGGCGGAGGGCGGCGAGCCCTGCCAGACGGGTGGGAGAGAGGGTCTGCTGCAGCTGAGTGGCCTGCCAGAGGGTGACGGTAGCTGAGAGGATCTCCGCCGTGGGGCAGTGGGAGAAGAGATCGCACAAGGCGGCTGCGAGGCCTTTGACGAGGGGGGAATCGGCGTCGCAGGTGAAGAGGTGAGTGCCGTCGGGTTGGGGGGAGATCTCGACCCAGACGCCGGAGACGCAGCCGGGGATGCGGCGTTCGGGGGACTTGCATGCCTGGGGCAGGTGGTGGCGGTGGGTGCGCTCCATGAGGGCGGCGAGCCGCTCCTGGGGGCCGGGAAGGAGGAGGAGGTCGGAGATGAGCTGCTGCTCTTTTTCCGCAAAAGGCGGGTGGGGCTGAGGCACGGATTATTTCAGTTTGTCCAGCCGGTCTTTGGACCAATTGAGGCCCTGTTGAATGATCTCATCCGGCTGACCCGCCTGGGAGAGGCGCTGCCAGCGCTCATTGGCGTGGGTGAAGGAGGAGATGGCGAGGTCTTTTTGGCCGGCTTTTTGGCTGCTGTGGCCCATGACACCGTACATTTGGGCCAGCTGAATTTCCCAGCGTTTCTGCTCGGGCGTGAGGGGCGCATCCGCTGAGCCACCGCCTCCGGCGATGAGGGCTTCCGTTTGTTCGATGGCTTGTTTCACCATGGCGACGGCTTCTTTGCTCTTGCCGGCGTCGGCGAGCATTTCGGCGTATTCTCCGCGCAGTTTGGCTTGGAGGAAAAGGTAGCGGCGGTTGGTTTCGTCGTCGGCGATCAGTTCGTTGACGTGCTCGATGGCGTCTTGCTTGTGGCGGGCGGCGTCGCTGGTGTCGCCGGCGTCTCGTTCGAGCTGGGAGATGGCTCCATCATTGCGGGCCATGAGGTATTTCACTTCGGCCCATTCGGGGTGGAGGCGATTGAGTTCGATGAGGATGGCGACGGCTTGCTGGTGGGCGCTTTTGGCGTCGTCCGCATTGAAGTGCTGGCCGATGAGTTCGGCGATCTCGGTGTAGGCTTCGGCGAGCTTGAGAGCTTGTTCTTGGTTTTGCGGAGAGGAGCCGTTGACCAGATCGACCATTTTTTGAACGGCATCGATGAGGGTGGAGAGGGCGGATTCGAGTTCGCCTTTCTCTTTGGCGATCAGGCCTTGGTTGAATTCGGCGCGGGCGACGAGGAAGGATTCGTCCGAGGTGAGGTCTTCTCCGATGACGGTCGAGTCGAGGATGATGGGGACTTGAGCGAGGGCATTTTCGGCTTCTTCGAGGTGGCCGGTGTTGAAGCTGCGGATGCCGAACTCGAGCGAGGCGCGGGCGGCCTCGATTCGGGCGAGACGGTTGTCGGGATCGGCCTGCAGCCCGTCTTTGAGGTGCGGGACGGCCTCTTGGAGGAGGGTGTAGGAGGTGTTGGTGTCACCGTGGCGGCGGGCGAGGTCGGAGAGCAGGAGGTTGTAGCGGCCGAGGAATTGGTGGTAGGAGGGCAGGCGGGCGGGATCGGGATCGGCGGCGATGAGGGCGAGGACTTCTTTGCGGGCTTTTTCGAGGTAGGTCCGGGCTTGGGCGTCGTCTCGCAGACGGAGGTGGATTTGGCCGATGTTGCCGTAGGTGCGGGCGCGTTCGACGCCCATGGAGGGGTTCTTTTCCAGATCTCCGAGATTGCCCATGGAGAAGGCGAGGGCGTCTTGCATCTGGCTGCGAGAGAAGTCCACCTCCATCTCGTTGCCGGTGGGGGTCTGTAGCAGCTGGGTGAGGAAACGATCGACGGCGGTTTGGGCGTGCTGGAGGTTGGCGTCGGCCACGGTTTTGGCGGCTCGGGCTCCATCCCGCTCGGTGGTGAGGGTGGAGATGCGTTCGTCCCGGGTTTCGATCTCTTGGGCGGCGCGATCTTCGCGGGCGGCGACGTCGGCCTCGTAGGTGGCGAGGTTATCTCCGATGGTGTGTTCGGCCTTGCGGGCGCGGAAAAGGGTGAAAATGCCGTAAATGGAGGCGAGGGAGAGGGCGATGAGGAGGGCGAGGCCGGTGGTGGTGAGGAGGCGTACCTTTTTGGTCTGCTTGACGCGTTCGTGGACGGTCTGCTGGCGGGATTCTTCGAGCAGGTAGTCGGCTTCGAGGACTTCAAATTGATGCACCACTTCCCGCAGGTCCACCCATCGATTGGAACCGTTGAGATCGAGGGCGCGCTCGATGATGGAGCGGCGGCGTTCTTCCCACTTGGAGGAGGCGGGACGGGGCCAGGTGATTTCGGGGTCGGCACGGACGCCCTGGAGCAGGGCGAGGCTGTCGATCTGACCGGGCAGCCCGGCGTCCCACTGAGCCTGGGCGTGCCGCATTTGCTCCATCCAGACGGCTTCCCCGCGGGGGAGATGGCCGGTGAGGAGTTGATAGGCGAGGACGCCAAAGGAGTACACGTCCCAATTGGCTCCGTATCCGGTGAAGACGCCGTCGGGGTTCTCGGCCTGATCGGGACAGAGGTAGATGAAGTGATTGCTCAGCTCCATGTGGTGGACGCCACCGACCCAGCCTTGGGCGAGATCGGTGATGCGGACGGAGCATTCGGCATCGTCCTCGAGCAGGACGTTGGAGGGGCGTAGGTTACCGTGGGGGAGGCCGTGTTTGTGGAGCCAGGCCAGGGCCTCGGCTAGGTCATAGACGATGCGCCAGGCTTCTTCGGTGGAGCGGTTTTGCTGAAAGGCTTCCTCCAGGCTGGTGCTGTGCCAGGTCTGCCGACCCTGGCTGTCTTTGCCGATCTCACCCACCAGGGGGGTGGCGACGTAGTAGGGGCTGCGGTCGAAGCAGCAGTCTTCCACGGGCAGTAGGCCAGGGTGCGGGGGCATGCTGCGCAGGACCTGGCAGGCGGTGCTCAGGGCTTTGCGGTTGATGGCCATGGAGCTGAGCACCTTGACGGCGCGCATTTTTCCCTGGCTGGTGCGTGCGGTATAGACGGCACCGCAACTCCCGCTGCCGATCAGATCCTGGAGTTCATGTCCGGCGATCTCTGGAAGACTCATGGGAGAAGGGCGAGAGGGGGAAGGGGTTGGCGATCAAGGGGCCACGCGCGTGAGGTGCGTCGATGCACTCCACCCCGTGGACTCTCCGAAAAGGGCCAGTAAAATGCGCTGCACCGCTGGCGGAATCAAGCTTTATGGCAGCCTCATGGGCGATCTTGATCCGCGATGCGCAGCGATCCCTGCAAATCGCCTCCGCTGGGTCCTCGCAGGGGACGATGCCGGGGTGGAAAAAATTTCCCCTCCTCTCCGCTGGCTAGTGGCAGGAGTGATGCCCGTGGCTGTGAACGATGCGGGGGGCGCAGATGTAGCCGTAGCCTCGACCGCCGTAGCTGCCAAAGGAGCTGCATCCTCCCAGGCCACCGTAGCTGCCGAAGCCGCCGTAACTGCCGAAGCCGATGCCGGTGGAGAGGTAGGGACGCCGGACGATGACGGGGTAGGAACTGCCGTAATAGACGGGGGCGGAGTTGGTGTAGATGGTGGAGGTGCGCACGGGGGCGCTGCCATAGACGACCTGGTCTTGGGCATTGCCGACGGCCGAACCTGCGAGGGCTCCAACGAGCCCGCCGATGGCGGCACCTTCCAGGGAGCGGCCGCTTTGATTGCCGATCACCGCTCCGGCGAGGGCTCCCGTGCCTGCGCCGACGACGCTGCCAAAACTCTGATTGGGCCCATAGAGGGGGGAGACGCACGAGGTCAGGGTGCTGCCGCTGAGCAGGGCCAGGAGGGCGATTTTCAGTCGAGATGGAAGGAAAGCGCTCATGATGGAAGTGGGATTGGGTGTGGGATCAGCGATGGCTTTTTTGAAGGTGGCAGACCTCCGCTGACTTCTATTTGGACGGAGGGAATCCGCCAGAATTCAAAAAAAGTTCAAAAAGCACCACTCAGGGGCTGCCCTCGGCTCAGTCTGCGGTGGGGGCAAAGACTTCCACCGGGTCGGGTTGGCCCTTGAGATGTTGCGGGCCGAGCGAGCGATAGTGCCGTGCGCCAGCCTCCCAGCCATCAAAGAAGGCTGCTGAGGTGAGGATCGGCTGGTTGAGCTTCCGCGTGAGGGCCTCAATGCGGAAGGTGACATTCACGGCCTCTCCCACTGCGGTGTTGACGCCGCGCCCCATGGCTCCGAGGGCGACGGGCCCGACGTGCAAACCCACGTGGCAGGTGAGTTGGATGCCGAGATTGTCCCGCAGCCAGCGTCGCGTCGGGGTGGGGACGGTCGGCGGCGTGCTGAGGCGGCGGGCCACCTCCTCGGCCCGGGCGCGGGCATCATTGTCGATGGTCGGCCAGTAGGCGAAGACGCCGTCGCCGATGAATTTGTCGATGACGCCGGCGTGGCTCTTGATGACCGTCTCGCACTCGGCGTACCATTCGCGCAGCAGAGCGGCGACTTCTTCGGCGGTGAGTTGGGCGGAGATGGCGGTGAAGTCTTTGAGATCGCCCACCAGCAGGGTGGCCTTCACGGAGCGCACGGGCAGGGCCACAGTATTCAGCACTTGAGTTTGGGTGCCGGTCAGCTCCCGAGTGATCTCGGAGTCTTCGTTGTCGAAAAGAAAACGGCTGGTGCCAAATTGCAGGTGATCTCCGTGGCGCAGGGCGCGGGGGCTGGTCACGGCGACGTCATTGACGAAGGTGCCATTGGCACTGCCTAGATCGGCCAGCCAGTAGAGCTTGCCGTCCTTGCGGATGGTCGCGTGCTGGCGGGAGACGCCGGTGTCGGTGAGGCGGATGGTGGCGTCTTGGCTCCGGCCAATAAGGGTGAAGTCCGCGAGGGGAAATTCCTCTGCGGTTTCTTCCATGCGGATTTGGGCGGCCATTAAAATAACGCGGTGATTACCTCAGTGTTGAAACAACTGCGCAGGCGGAAGTCAAGCCGCCGTGCCATTGCGGGGTGAATATTTCGGTTGAGGAAGCCGTTCCTTCTCCTGATACATGCTTCTTTGCGATGTCCCAGCTGCCCCGTGATTTTTTTTCTGCCTGCCTCAAAGGGCTATTGGGATTCTTGGCGCTCGGGGCCTGGAGTGGCTCGATGGTCCAGGCTCATACGGTTCCCAATCTAACGGTGGAGGCGGACTTCGCCCTCGATGGTTCGGCCAAAATCCAAGTGAATCTCGATCCGCGCCTGTTCCTCGCGGACGATCCCACGACGCTGCCTCCGATCCCGGCGGACTGGATCCGCAACATGGGGGCAGAGGAGCGCGCCAAGATCGACCAACAGGCATCGGCCTACCTGGAGCAGGCGCTGGCTTGGCGCTTCGGTGAGGATGCAGCCCCGATGGTGATGACTTGGTCGTTTCTGGCCATCGATGGTGGAACCGGGGGCGAGCTTTCCGATGAGACGGTGGAGGTGCACCTGCTGGCCCAGACGCAGATCGAGGTGCCAGCCGCTGAGGGGAAATTTTGCGTCGCTGTCCTAGAGGGGGCCAAAGCCGCCATGGTCTTGTTGAATCGCCTGGGCGAGCAGGCGGAGCGGCGCGCGCAGGTGCTTTTCCCTGGAGAGACGAGCCGACCGTTTCAATGTCGGCCCGAGGAGAAGGCCAGCACTTCCGCCGCTGGCAGTTGATCGGCGGGGCAGGAGCAGGGAATGCCAGATTCGGCGTGGACAGGCTGCGGCGTGGACCTTTTATTCGATGGCATGACGCTCGACTTGCCCAAATGGTTTGACCTGCACACGCACTTCCGCCAAGGGGCGGCGCTGCCCGCCTACGTGCAGGCACATCGGGATATGGGGTGCGCGGGGGCCCTGGCCATGCCGAACACGCAGCCTCCCGTCGCGCGCGTCACGGGGCCGAATGCGGAGACCGCCTGGTCGATCCAGAGCTACCGTGATGAGCTGCTGGCGGCGGGCGGGTCGGCCTTTGAGCAGCTGATCGTGCCGCTTTATCTCACCCGGCAGACCACGGCGGAAATGATCGAGCAAGGCGCTGCCAGCGGCCTGCTGAAGGCCTGCAAGTACTACCCGCCTCACGGCACCACCAACGCCGAACATGGGGTGCCCATGAATTCCCTCATCGGGGGAGACGTGCTCCGCGCCATGGAGCGCTGCGGCGTGGTGCTCTGCATCCACGGGGAGCAGCACGGCCTCAGCGGGGCCGAGTACCTGGATGCCCAGCACAATGCGGAAACCACTTTTTACCGGGAGCGGCTGCCCTGGCTGCTGGATAACCATCCGAACCTCCGCATCGTGGCGGAGCACATCACCACTCGGGTGGCGGCGGAGTTTGTGGCGGCGGCACCGGCCCACGTCGGAGCCACCATCACGCCGCAGCACCTCCTGTTTACTTTGGGACATCTGATTCAGGGCCTCAAATATCACCTCTACTGCCTGCCGGTGGTGAAGTTTGAGGAAGATCGCGCCGCGCTCCGGCTCGCCGTCAGCAACCCCGATCAGCGCAAGTTTTTCGCCGGCACCGATAGCGCACCGCATGCCACCAAAGTGACGCCCTGCGGCTGTGCAGCGGGCTGTTTCACCGGCGGTTGCGCCCCCCAGCTCTACGCCATGGCCTTTGAGGAGAGCGGCATCAGCCCGCTGGACGGTCTGGGAAGAGATCTCTTTGAGCACTTCCTCTGCCGCAATGGACCGGCTTTTTACGGATTCCCAGCGTCAATGGAGCGATTCCAGATGGAACGTCGCACGTCTCAGATTCAGGCCTTGGCCACCGCCGCAGGTCCCGTCACCCCACTGCCCACGGGTCTGGGCATGGAGTTGACCTGGTCCCTGGTGGGGCAGTCGTGAAAGCGGTGGCCCCTCAGGCGAGTGGGGCACCCAGCCGCTGCAGCATGGCCTGCAGCTCGCGCCCGTAGCGCACGTAGCTGTCATACTGCTCCCGGGCTTTGGCCTCGGGATCCAGCTCATCTGCAGCACCCGCACCGTGAAACACCACCGCCACGTGCGGCTCGATGCTGATGTAACCCTCGTAGCCCGTCTCAATGAGATCGCGCATGATGCGCTCCGTTTGGCCCTCTCCCTCTCCGGGGTAGGTGTAGTCAGCGTCTTTTTTCGCCGCATTGTATCGGCCATCCTTCACGTGCACGTGCACGATGTGAGGCTTCACTGCTTGATAAAAAGCCCAGGAATCCTGCATCTGCCCGGGATGATCGCGATCCTGGTTAAAGACCGGATTACCCGTGTCAAAGACCCACTTCAAGCCCGGCACGTTCTCCTGGAGTTTCAGCGCATGGCTCACGCTCATGCCCCCGTAGTTCATGCAATTTTCATGCACCACCGTGAGGCCTGCGTCGGCAAAGCGGCGATGAATTTCCCGCATCCGGCGGAAGCGCTCTTCCTCCATCTGATCGGCAAGGTCGTTGCCCTCTGCGTCCTTGCGCACCGCGTAGCTCATCACTCGGATGAGCTGGGTGCCGAGCCGCTGCATGCGCGGGATGGCGCGGGCAATCTCCGCTTCCGTGATCGAAAAATCCTCCTCCACCGTGTGTGCCCAGTTGGCGATGATGGAGCCAAAGCCACACACCTTCATGCCCGCGTCGCTCAGGATGCCGCAGGCCTTGTCAAAGGTCTCCTCCGGCACCTCGTGCAGGTTGCCCTTGACGCCATCCACTTCAATGACGCGGGATTCGATGCTGTCCCAACCCAGTTCTTGATGGGCGCGGATTTGGGTTTCCAGGGCAGCGCCCGCTTCGTCTGCAATGCCAGTGAGTTGGATCATGGCCCCATCTTCCTCCCCGGGGCGGTGGGGTCAAGGGGGAAACGCGAGTGGTGCGTGGAGGCGGGGAGGAATGGCGGATCTGGGGATCAGATCCGAGAGCGAGAACCCCATTGAATTTGTCCGACCTCAATGAAAGGATGGATCGCTCTGCAGGATGTTTGCAACCCACGCGCCATGCCTCCCCACAAATTCACCTACGACCTTCCCTCGAATGAAGAGCCCTCGGTCCTGAGGGAGGACGGCATCGAATACGGCTTCATTGGCAGGCTCCAAGGGCTCATTGGCGATCAGGCCGTTCCCGTGCAGTGCATCGAGGACGACGCGGGCAACGGCTACGTCTGGCACACCACCGGCAGCGGCAAGACGCTCACCTCCTTCAA
>JAGRPD010000297.1 GCA_020439875.1 Verrucomicrobiales bacterium | reverse complement strand
GGAGGATGCGCTGCGGCAGGGGGCGGGGGCTGTGCGCGGGGGCTGGCAGGAGGTGCTGTGGGTGGTGGATGGGCTGGATGAGGGGCGGCGCGCGGTGCTGGAGGCTGAGCTGGGGGTGCCGGTGCGTCCGATGTGGGTGGTGGATGGGGTGATCCTGGCGGTGGGGGTGCCAGATCCGGTGATGCCGCGAGGGCAGGAGGGCAATCAGCCGGGGTTTGTGCCGGGATCTCTGGGGCGGGTGATGCCGGGGCTGGAGGTGGAGGAGGGTGCCGGTGGGCTGGTGATCCGGGATGGGGATCGGCAGTGGATTTTTCCCGAGCTGGGGCTCAATGAGGCGGGCCTGGTGGTGGGACGTGTTGGGGGGGGCGGTGTGGCTGGGAGCTAAAATCCCCTTGCCCCGCTGGGCAAACGGTGTTCTCTGGCCTGCAAACCAACCCGAAGCATTATTGCGTATTTATTTTCTATGAGCGAACGTCGCGTCGTTATCACTGGTCAGGGCGTTGTCTCCCCGTTGGGGAACACGGTGGAGGATTTTTGGAAAAACCTGATCGCGGGCAAGAGTGGGATCCGGACGATCCAGTCGATGGATACCAGCGCGTACGATTGCAAGATCGCGGGTGAGGTGGTGGGCTTTGATCCGACGCCGTTTTTCAACAATCACAAAGAGGCGCGGCGGGCGGACCGGTTTTTCCAGTTTGCGATGGCGGCGGCGAAGATGGCGGTGAAGAGCAGTGGTCTGAATCCCGATGGGGAGGATCCGCACCGCATTGGAGTGATGGTGGGCAGCGGCATTGGGGGTCTGGGGACGCTGGAGACGCAGTATCAAATTTTGCTGGAGAAGAATCCGGGCCGGGTGTCGCCGTTTCTGATCCCGATGATGATCACCAACATCGCGAGCGGCATGATCGCGACGGAATACGGCTTCATGGGGCCGAACATGGTGATCGTGACGGCCTGTGCGACGTCGAACAACAACGTGGGTGAGGCGTGGCGGATGATCAAATTTGGCGATGCGGATTGCATGGTGGCAGGTGGGGCGGAGGCCTCGATCCGGCCCTGCGGTCTGGCGGGATTTGCCAACATGAAGGCGCTGAGTCTGCGCAACGATGAGCCGGAGAAGGCGTCGCGTCCGTTTGACAAGGATCGGGATGGTTTCGTGATGGGTGAGGGGGCTGGAGTGGTGGTGCTGGAGGAGTTGGAACACGCGAAAAAGCGTGGGGCTCCAATCCTGGCGGAGCTGGTGGGCTACGGTGCGACGGCGGATGCGTACCATTTGACCTCCCCTCATCCGGAGGGGCTGGGTGCGGCGAAGTGCATGGAGATGGCGCTGCGGCATGCGCGGCTGAATCCGACGGATGTGCAGTATGTGAATGCGCATGCGACTTCGACGCCGGTGGGGGATCTGTGTGAGCTGCGGGCGATCAAGCGGACGTTTGGCGATTACGCGACGGACGGGTTGCTGGTGTCGGGCACGAAGTCGATGACGGGCCACCTGCTGGGTGCAGCGGGTGGGGTGGAGCTGGTGGCCAGCATCGCTGCGGTGAGGGAAGGGGTGATCCCGCCGACGATCAACGTGGAGAATCTGGATCCGGAAGTGGATGTGGATATTTGTGCGAATGAGGCGCGGCAGGCGAAGGTGAAGGCGGCGTTGAGCAATTCCTTCGGTTTCGGTGGGCACAACGCCTCGGTGCTGGTGCGGGCGTACGAGGGCTGATGCGCGGCGCGGGAGGCTGCTGGGGATGATTTTCCCGGCGGCTTCCGGTTGCAATGGCGGGTGAATGAGCTAACGCGGGGGTGACATGACGCGCCGAGGATGATGGCGGTCATGGTTTTTCCACCCCACGCATGAAGGCCCTGCTCGCACTCGAAGACGGACGTTGCTTCCAAGGAGAATCATTTGGTGCCTCGGGCACGAAGCTGGGGGAGGCGTGTTTCAACACGTCGATGTCGGGATACCAAGAGGTGCTGACGGATCCGTCCTACCGGGGTCAGATCGTGGCGATGACGTATCCGATGATCGGCAACTACGGGGTGAACGCTCTGGATATGGAGAGTCATGAGCCGCATGTGCGGGGGTTTGTGGTGGAGGAGCTGTGTGAGGTGCCGAGCAATTGGCGGTCCACGCAGGGCCTCGCGGAGTGGCTGGCGGGTTACGGTATCCCGGGGATCCAGGGTATCGATACGCGGGCGCTGACGAAGCACCTGCGCACGCGGGGCGCGATGCGGGCGGTGATCACCACGGAGCTGGATGAGGCGGCGGCGGTGGAGGCGGCGAAAAACAGCCCGTCGATGGAGGGGGCCGATTTTGTGAAGGAGGTCAGCACGGCGGAGGCCTATGCCTGGGATCCGGAGGACCAGGAGAGCCGGGAGTGGGATATCCCCAGTCCCTCGCAGAACCGCGAGTCCGAAGGTCCTGGGGCGTATCACGCGCTGCCGCCGGTGAAGTATCACGTGGTGGCTTACGATTTCGGGGTGAAGCGGAACATTCTGCGGCGGTTGCGGCAGGCGGGATTCCGGGTGGAGGTGGTGCCCGCAGCGACGTCGGCAGCGGAGGTGCTGGCGCGGAATCCCGATGGCGTGTTTCTTTCCAACGGTCCGGGAGATCCGGCGGCGCTGGGGTACATCCATCAGGAGATCCACCAGCTGATCGGGAAAAAGCCGGTGTTCGCGATCTGCCTGGGCCACCAGGTGCTGGGACATGCCTACGGTGGGAAGACGTTCAAGCTGAAGTTTGGTCATCGGGGTGGGAACCAGCCGGTGAAAGATCTGCGCACGGGCACGGTGGCGATCACCAGCCAGAATCACGGGTTTGCCATCGATCCCTCGAGTCTGCCGGCCAATGTGGAGGTGACTCACATCAATCTGAACGATGGCACGGTGGAGGGGATGCGGCATCGGGAGCATCCGGTTCTCAGCGTGCAATACCATCCCGAGGCGGCCCCGGGGCCGAACGACGCGCGGTATTTCTTCTCCGAGTTTGCCAAACTCATTGATTCATCCCGCTGAACCCGGTAAAACGGAGGAAGTTTATGGCCAGTATTCAGTACACCACCCCAGAAGGCGCCACCGGCGAGATCGAGCTGACAGCGGAACAGATGTCCGTGGGTCGCGCGGACGACAACATGATCGTCATCCCCGACGGCTCCGTATCCAGCCACCACGGGGAACTGCTGCTGACGGAGAGCGGTTGGCTTTTCAATGACCTGGGCTCGACAAATGGTAGCAAGGTCAATGGCGAGCAGGTGATGCAAATCCCGCTGGCTTCGGGCATGTCGTTTGTGCTGGGTTCGGTGGATTGCGTCTTCGTCGGAGATGTGACGCCGCAGGAGACGGCAGCGGCCTATGCTGCCGGAGCGGCGGCGGTGCCGACCTCGGGCTACGGAGCGATCGCCTGCGACGCGAGCGCTCGCACGGGCTACGGGCCGAAGAAGAAGGAAAAAGGTGGTAGCTCAGCAGGGCTGATGGTGCTGGGTGTGCTGGCGCTGCTGGCCTGTGGCGCGGCGGTGTTCCTGTTTTCCTCGTTGTCGGCTTGATCGGCGGCTTTTGGGAAGATGCCAGCGGAGCCTGAGATGCGGGCTTGTCAGCGGCGAAAGTCTTGCTACTGCTATGCCCCCCTCCGGTGACGGAGCGCGGTCTGGGAGACTGGACGCGCCGTGACTGGTGACCTGAAGCCAATGGCTGCGCGGCATTCCACGGGGAGTGCTGCGGGCTGTGTCATTTTTGTCTGCCTCTTTTTAACATGTCCAATATCATTGTCGTCGGTGCCCAATGGGGCGATGAAGGGAAGGGAAAAATCGTCGATTACCTGACGGAAGGCTCGGACGTCGTGGTGCGGGCCGCTGGTGGCAACAACGCGGGGCACACCGTGATCAGCGGGGGCGAGAAGTACGTGCTGCACCTGGTCCCCTCCGGCATCCTGTGGCCGACGAAACTGTGCGTCATCGGCAATGGCGTGGTGATGGATCCCATCGGCCTGGTGGAGGAGATCACGAAGCTGCGTGGTCAGGGGCTGCAGATCGGCCCTGAAAACCTCGTGATCAGTGAGACCGCGCATTTGGTGCTGCCCTATCACCGGGGTCTGGATCAGGCGCGGGAAAAGATGCGCGGGGACAAGCGCATCGGCACCACAGGGCGCGGCATTGGACCCGCCTACGCGGACAAGGTGGAGCGGGCCGGGCTGCGGGCCATCCTTTTGACGAGGCCTGAGGAGCTGGCGGAGGAGTTGAGGCATCGCATCCGGCAGCACAATGAGATCCTGGTGGCGAATGACGTGAAGGAAGTGGCGGAAGACGAGACGGTAGCTGCCGTTCTGGCCGCTGCGGCGGTGCTGGCCCCGCATGTGACGAACACGGTGGCCCGCCTGCATGAGGCGATGAACGCCGGCAAAAGCCTGCTGTTTGAGGGCGCGCAAGGCACCTATTTGGACATTGATCACGGCACCTATCCCTTTGTCACCTCCTCCAACACGACGGCAGGCGGGACCTGCACGGGATCCGGCGTGGGACCACGGCGGATTGATCGGGTGGTGGCAGTGGCCAAAGCCTACACCACACGGGTGGGTTCGGGTCCCTTTGTGACGGAGCAGGATGAGATCGGCGACATGCTGCACAACATGGGCCGCGAGTTCGGCGCGACGACGGGCAGACCCCGCCGCTGTGGCTGGCTGGATCTGGTGCTGGTGCGTTACGCCGTCATGGTCAATGGGGCGGATGAGCTGGCCATCACGAATCTGGACGGGCTGGATGGATTGGACAAAATCCGCATCTGCACGGCGTATCGCCTGCGCGGTGAGACGCTGCACTATCCGCCTGCCACGGCGGCCGATCTGGCGGAGTGCGAGCCGGTTTACGAGGAGCACGAAGGCTGGAAGCAGGACATCAGCGGGGTGACGCGCTACGCGGATCTTCCCGAGAAAGCCCGCGCCTACCTGGATCGTCTCGCAGAACTGGC
>JAGRPD010000296.1 GCA_020439875.1 Verrucomicrobiales bacterium | reverse complement strand
TCTCCAGTCCGCAAGCCGATGCGGATCACCTCCGCCAGTCCCATCTCCTCCAGCGGCACGCGCAGGTTTTTTTCGATGTCATAAGTCAGCGCCCGCAGAGGCGAAACATAAACCGCCACCGTCCTCGCCCGTGGCAGCTCACCCGCCTCATGCGCCCTCACCAAATGGTCCAACACCCCAAGGAAACCCGCCAGCGTCTTGCCACTCCCCGTGGGTGAAGAAAGCAGCACCGACTGCCCCCGCATCAGTCTCGGCAGCGTCAACGCCTGCGCCTCCGTCAACTTCCCAAACCGCCCTCGCACCCACCCCGCCAAAGTCGGATGCAGCCGCTCCAAAATCTCCGATTCGGCAGCGTTCGGCAAAGGGCTGGAAATCTTGTTGGCTGCCATCGAAACTCACGATCCCACACGGCACCAAATTTGACACGGCAATTCAGCGTCGCCTCACGGCTTCGGAATCCGATTCAGCGTGTAGTAGGCATTGGCGTGCGTCAGGGCCGCGCCGCTCTTCGACCTCACCCCGTCGGCGTGCAGCTCATGCACAAAGAAGCGCCGCAGGCCGGACACCCGCAACCGCACGCTCATCCCATCGGCGGCCACTTCGGCGGCGGTGACATCCAGCGGCTGCGTTTCGATCTCATCACTACCGTAGGCACCGGAGTAGAGGTAAGTGTAGCTGGTCATGGTGTAGCTGGCCGGATCAGCCGCCGTCTTCGCATCGACGGGCTCGGTGAAGGTCAGTTCAAAGCCATCCGGTTTCGCCTTCATCTCGCGAATCGAAAACGGCACCGCACCCTTTTGCCGCACCCGCTGCAAGCCGTAGGAACGGTTGCCCAGCGACGACCATCCGCGGTTCGTCATGCCCACAAACAAGCTGCCGTCCGGCGCAAACGTCAGCCGCACCACGGCGGCTGGAAAACCACTCAGAAAGGGAAAACACGCGCCCTGATACTCGCCGTCCACCTTTTCCAAAAACACGCGGTTCACCGCGGAGTTGGTGAACTCGCCCGACAGCAGTTGCCCGTCAAAGGGACCAAACTTGCCGTCCTGATCGACGAGCTGGAGGTCCGTCGCGCTGCGGCCCATCTTGTTGTAGGGCAGCCACACGGAGGCGGGCACCATCTCCGGCAGCTTGGCCAGCGCCTCGGGATACGACACCTTCTCCGGCACGGGAGCGGAGAGTTTCAGCGGCGAGCCGGGCAGGTTTTGCGAGTCGATGCCCTCGGGATTGGTGAAGAACACCCCGCGCCGCAGATGATGGATCGGCGTTGCGGGCACCCAGGTCCCCTGCTGGTCGGACACAAACATTTCACCCTCGGCATTCACACCGAGACCGCAGGGCGATCTCAGCCCCGCTGCCTGCGGTTCGAGTTTTCCGTCTTTCCCCACCGTCAGCGCCCAGCCGCGCCAGCCGGTGTGGTTGTTGGCGCGATCGCCCATGTCCAAGTTCAGACTCACCCACAGCCGCCCATGGCCATCCCGCTCCGGGCCGTACGCATAACCGTGGTAGGCACCCGACACACCCCAACCATGCGCCTCGGTGAGGTATTCATCCGCCACGTCGTCACCATTCGTGTCCCGCAGGCGGGTGAGTTCCGCGCGCTGCACCACCAGCAGATCATCGCCGTCCTTCATCAGCCCGAGCGGCTCATGCAAGCCGGAGGCAAAGAGGTGATACTTTATCGCCGAGACATCATCGCCGAGCACGCCGTCAATGAACCACACCTCGCCCTTGCGCACCGCCACGGCGATCCGGTCCGGCCCGATCCATTCGAGACCACTGACCTCCAGCGCCAGACCTGTCGCCGGTTTCCAGTTCGCATCCCGCGAATTCGACGTGGGCGACGACTCGGTGAGAATGTCCATCACCTGGTATCCGCTGTCCGCTGCGGCACCTCCGCACCACGCCGCGACGGCCCAAAAAGCAATCGTCCGTTTCATTTCCAAGAATACACAAAGGTTTTGATGTCTGCCTCCGAAGAGGCGGCGACCTCGGCTCCCACCGGATGTTTCGCATCCAGTCCTCCTCGAACCGTCCGCACCAGCTTGCCATCGCGGGCTTCAAAATGATCCACCACGTCCCCGCCCTTCACCCGCAGCAGGAAGGATGGATTGCCCTTTTCATCGAGACGATAGCCGCGAAATTCCGCCACCGGTTTCGCGTCTTCGCCGGTGCCCGGCCAGTCCAGCACGTCGTCGCCCAGCGGATCTTCAAACGGAGCCGCGCGCACGAACCACGTCGAGTAGGCGTCAAAACAACGCCCGCGCCACATCTTCGCCGGTTGTCCGGAAGCGGCGTCATACGCCAGATTCACGCCGCCTGGAAAACCCACCACAATCGTCTGTGAACCGACTCCCTTCATGAAGCTGCGTTGCAAAATGGGCCGGTCCTGAGCAATCAGCTCAAACGCATTGGGCGCATGATCGGGGAACCCCTCCGGCAGGCCCTCACCCTTCGCGATGAAGGCCCAGATCGAGGCGATCTGCTTCTCCGTGTCGCCCTTCAGCACGTCCTTCACCGTGGCCACTCCGCCCGGCCACATTGGCGGCATCAGCGTTCCCGGACGATAGCCCGGCGGATTCAGCAGGTAGGAGCGAAACCAGCGCGGGTTCAACCTCTCATCGAGCACGCTCAAATCCAGCGCCTGAATGCCGAGCGAGGGACGATCTCCCCACACATGGCAGGTGATGCAGTTCACCCCGCCCTGGATGCCCAGCAGCTTCCGACCCGCCTCCACATCCCCCTCCACCAGCGCGGGAAGATCCGGCTGCGCGTCCACCTCGTGAAGCAACTTCGTGAACGCCTTCGCGTGCATCGCGTAGGCCGGCATCCGCGTCTCAACGTAAGGCCGACTGCGCTTTTCCCCGCGAAACACCTTCTCCATCCATGCCGCGTTCAGTTTGCTGCCGATGCCGGTCAGCGGCGGCGGCAGGCGACCCGCATCGGCGATCGATTCATCGCCGGTAAAAAAGCGATCCCTCGCCGAATCAGGTCCGCCCACACCATCGCGCTGATGACAGCCGAGGCAGTT
>JAGRPD010000295.1 GCA_020439875.1 Verrucomicrobiales bacterium | reverse complement strand
CTCAACCTCATCGACACGCCCGGTCACGTGGATTTCACGGCCGAGGTGGAGCGCTCTCTGCGCGTGCTCGACGGGGCCATCGCTGTTTTTTGCGGCGTGGGCGGTGTGCAGCCGCAAAGCGAAACCGTCTGGAACCAAGCCAATCGGTACGGCGTGCCGCGCCTCGCGTTCATCAACAAGATGGATCGCGTTGGTGCGGATTTTTCCCGTGTCGTGGAGGAGCTACGCAGCCGTCTGCAAGCCAATGCCTGGCCGGTGCTGCTGCCCTGGGGAGCGGAGGCCGATCTGTGTGGTCAGATCGATGTCATTGACTTGCGCGCCCTGCGTGCCGATCCCACTCAGCCTCTCGGTTACACCGTGGAGGATCTGCCCGCCGCCTGGCGTGAACCCACGCAGGCCGCTCGGCAGGCGTTGATCCAAGCCGTGGCCGATCTCGACGAAGAAATCGCCAACCTGTGGCTGGAGGATCGCCCCATTCCCGCCCTCGCACTGCGCGCAGCCGTGCGGCGTCTCACCGTGGCTGGACACCTCATTCCCGTCATCGGTGGCAGCGCCTACAAGCATGTCGGTGTGCAATCGTTGATCGACGCCGTGGTGGACTACCTGCCCGCGCCGGAGGAAATCCAGCGTGAACTCGCCCAGGCTGCGCCTCTGTCAGCCCTCGTTTTCAAAGTCGTGCGACACCCCGTCGCTGGGCGGCTGGTGTTTGCCCGCGTTTATGCTGGGACCTTGGAAAAGGGCACGCCCCTGCTCAATCCACGACTCGGGAAAACCGAACGTTGTGGGCGCTTGCTGCGGGTCTTTGCTGACCGTCGCGAGGAGCTGGACCACGCCAACGCGGGTGATATCTGCGCCATCGTCGGTCTGCGCGATGCGGCTACGGGCGACACTCTTTGTCACCCCGATCATCCCCTCCAGCTCGAGCCACCGACCTTTCCCAATCCCGTCGTCAGCATGGCCATCGAGCCCGCTCAGGCGTCCGATCAAAATCGGCTCGCCGTCGCTCTCGCGCGCCTCAGCGATGAGGACCCCACCTTCCGCGTGTCCACTCATGCCGAGACGGGTCAGTGCCTGATCTCGGGCATGGGAGAGCTGCATCTGGAAGTGATCCGGGAAAAGCTGTTCACCGAACACCACGTGGAAACCCGCGCGGGTGCGCCGGAGATCGCTTGTCGTGAGACCATTACTGCCATTGCCGAATCCGACCATACCCTGCGGAAACAAAATGGTGGCTCAGGCCTTTACGCTCGGGTCAAACTCTCCGTGCAGCCTTTGCCGCGAGGCAGTGGTCTCGTGGTGGAGGAATCCATCACCGGAGGAGCCATTCCCACGCACTTTTTGGGAGCCGTACGCCGGGGGATTGAGGACGCCGTCAGCTCTGGACCGCTGGCGGGCAGTCCCTTGGTCGATCTCGCCGTCCAGGTGTTGGACGGGGCCAGTCACGTCAAGGACAGCAATGAGCAAGCCTTCCGCCTCGCGGCGGCCGAGGCCCTGCGTCAGGCAGTTCGCGCTGCGGCTCCCGTCCTGTTGGAGCCCGTCATGCATGTCGAGTGCCACGTGGCCGAGGATTGCCAAGGAGAAGTGCTCAGCGATCTCAACCGCCGTCGCGCCCGCGTCTGCGGCATCGAGCATCACGCCCAGAGTGCCGCCATCTCGGCGGAGGTGCCGCTCGTGGAGATGTTTGGTTATGCCGGAGCCATCCGCAGCCTGTCCCGAGGTCGCGCCACCTACTCGATGACACCGGCGGCTTATGAAGTGGTGCCGCCGGGTGCGGCGCATCGTTTGCTGGAGCCCAGCGCCTGAACCGATCGCGGGCGGGGTTCGCCTTCGACCGGAGGCGAACCCCGTTTTGGCGACCGCCCTCTCTCCGCCCTCCTTTGGGAGACAAGTTTGTCGCTCGACCGCAAACGACGCATCATTCTTCGCAAATCCCGCCGATCATTGCGAACTCACGCATGCTTAACTCCAATCGTATGCACTCCAACCCATACTCCCGCTGTCGGTGGATGCGCAGCCTGTTCGCTTGCGCAGCCGTGTCTCTCCCTGTCCTGGCCAATGCCGGAGCCGCTGTCTCCTCCAAGGCTACCGCTCCCATGGCTCCGGTGGATGCCATTGATTGGAAGGACAACACCATCTCCCCAGTCATCAACCCGATGTACATGGAAGATCCGGTGATCCGCTCTGAGATCCGCCCCATCTTCGCCTATCACAACATCAGCAATGACTTTGTCACCCAGGGTGGCAATGCTCAACTCTACGCCTTGCAGCTGCGCTGGGCCATCACGGATCGCTTGGCCTTCATCGCGACTCAAGACGGCTATTTCAACATCGACACCGGACTCGGTGTTCAGTGGGACGGCTGGATGGACATCGCCGCAGGCTTCAAGTATGCGGTGATCGACAGCCAAGAGCATCAATTCATCCTCACGCCTGGATTCACCTTCAGCATCCCGCTCGGGAGCGAAGAAGTCTTCCAGGGCAAAGGTGACGGCGAATTCGACTTCTTCGTCTCCGCCATGAAGGGATTTGGAAATGCCCACCTCATGGGCAACGTCGGTCTGCGCACTCCCATCAGCGGAGCCCAGAGCACCTCGCTGCACTACAGCCTGATGGCGGACTACTGGGTCTCCCCCTGGTTCATCCCCTTCGTCGCCGCCAACGGCTGGACGGTCCTTTCCGAAGGCTCCTCCATCCCCTTGGATTCGGAAGGCTATGACGTGATCAACTTCGGCTCCTCCCGGGCTGGTGGCGTCACTCAGATGACCGTGGGCGGTGGTTTCCGCTCCCGCATCCTCTCGAACGTCTTCTTTGGTGCCGGTTATGAAATCGCCGTGATCAGCCCCGAGGGCCTCACGGATGATCGCTTCACCTTCGACCTGAGCATCCGCTTCTAAGCATCGCCGCTCAGCGGCATCTCACTCTCGCGGGGACTTCTTCACGGAAGTCCCCGTTTTTTATGGCCCAGCTGAGACGAGCCTTTTATGCCAGGATCTCCCGCACCACTTTGCCGCCTTGCAGACCCGTGAGTCGGATGCGACGGCCGCCGCTGACGATGGCTAGATTTTCATGATCCAGCCCCAGCAGATGCAGGATGGTGGCGTGCAGATCGCGAAAATGGACGGCACCTTCCACGACGTTGGATCCCGTCTCGTCCGTGGCCCCATGCACATGACCGGCCTTCACGCCACCTCCCGCCATCCAGAAGGTAAAGGCTCGATGTTGGTGTCCGGTTTTGTCGTTGTCTTTGTCAGGGCTGAGACCGGGGCGGCCAAACTCGCCACCCCAGACCACGAGCGTGTCCTCCAGCAGGCCGCGTTCATCGAGGTCATCCAGCAGCGCGGCGATGGGGCCATCGGTGCTGGCGCAATTCGCCGAGAGATCGCGGCGGTGATCGTTGTGCTGATCCCAGCTGCCGTGGCTGAGTTCGATGAAGCGCACGCCAGCTTCGCAAAACCGACGCGCCAGCAGACATTGCCGCCCGAAGTCTGAGGGACGGCAGGTGCCCTCAGCAAAATTTCTGCCCACTTGATAGCGTGCCTGGGTGGCGGCGGACTCGCTGCTCAGATCGAGCAATCCCGGTGCGGCGATCTGCATGCGAAAGCCCAGCTCCAGCGTCTCAATGACGCCTTCGAGCTGCGCATCATCCGCGCGCGTGGCGAGGTGGGAGTGATTCATGCGCTGGATCAAATCCAGCTGACGCCGCTTCAAAGAGGCATCCAGGTGCGCGCTCTCGATGTCGGAGATCGTGGCTCGGCTCATGTCCTCGCCATTCACTCCGATCGGCGTGCCGCCATAGACGGGCGGCAGATGGGCGCTGCTGTATTCGGCCGGTTTCGCCGTATTGAAGCTGATGAATCCCGGCAGGTTTTGATTCTCGGTACCCAAGCCGTAGGCAACCCAGGAGCCCATGCTCGGCGCGGGTCGGAGGCGATCACCCGTGTGCAGTTGCAGCATCGACTGCGCATGGATGCTGGTGTCTGCCGTCATGCCATTGAGCACGCAGAGCTTGTCCGCGTGGCGCGCCAGATTCGGCAGCAGATCCGACATCCAGAGCCCACTTTGACCGCGCTTTTGAAAAGGAAACACCGAACCCAAGTGGGGCTTTTTTCCCACCTGCGGTTTGTAGTCCAGCAAATCCAGCTGAGCAGGGCCGCCGGACATGTTGAGGAAAATGACGCGCCGCGCCCGCGGCCGGACCCGGGTCAGTTTCGGTGTCAAGTCCGGTGCGGCTGACGCCAATCCCGCAAGCGCCACGTAACCCGCTCCGCAGGAGGCGGTGCGCAGAAGCTGGCGGCGGGAGAGAGGCATCTTGCAGGACGGTTGGGAGGCGAGGATACGGCCCATCTGCGCAGGGACTTTCGATCTGGATGAATTCCAACTTGGGCTCGGACCTCAGTCCACGTAGCGGAACTCGTTGCTGGAAAGAAGGGCCTGCCCGTAGATCTCCCACGCGCGGGCGTGGCGCGCGGAGGCAGACGGGATGCTGGAGACCAAGGTCAGATCGATCTCCTTTAAAAATCCAACATCGCGCTCCACTTCGTCCTCGAGGGGTGAGCGTTGGAAGGCGCGCGCGTAGGCCTGCGCCAGCCGCGCCTTCACGGCGGTGAGATCCGTAACCTCCGGCCGCCCCGGCAAGTCGGAGGCGAGCTGCGCGGCCTGCTCTCTCATGAAGGCATTGTTCAGCAGAAACAGAGCCTGGGTGGCCAGCGTGCTTTCATCGCGCTGTCCCGTCACGGCGGTTCCATCCGGTAGGTTGAAGGGCGTCAGCTCCGGCGGCATGCTGTTGCGCAGCATCAGGAGGTACACGCTGCGGTGACGGCTGGGCTGATGCAGTGGCGGCAGTTCGTTGACGAGAAAATCGCGCTGCTGAATCAAGGAACCCCTCTCCGGCTGAGGATCCAGCGCTCCGGTGGTGGCGAGCACGGCATCGCGCAGAGCCTCGGCGTCCAAGCGGCGGCGCAGATGCTGACCGAAGAGCGTGCGCAGACGATCCGCCCGCGCTTCATCTTTTTCCATGCGGTCGGTCGAGGCCAGTTGGTAGGTGCGGCTCAGGACGATGGCGCGGATCAGCCGCTTCACCGACCAACCCTCGGTGACGAAGCGGGTAGCCAGGTGATCGAGTAGCTCGGGGTGGCTGGGTCGCTCCCCCGTGGCTCCGAAGTCATCCGGCGTGGGGACCAGCCCGCGACCCAGCAGATGCAGCCAGATTCGATTGACCATGACCCGTGCCGTGAGCGGATTTCGCGGGTCCGAGATCCACCGCGCCAGCTCCAGACGCCCACTGTTTTCGGGTGAAAAAACGGGAGGTGTGAGATCCGGCACCGCGCAGGCTTCCAGCACGGAGCGCGGTGCCACGGGTCCAGTTCGTTTCGTCTCTCCCCCGACGTGAATCACGCTGTCGGCGATCTTTTTCGCCTCCCGCACGCCCATGGCCAGAGCCGCGTCGGGTGCGTGGGGAAAGGCGGCTTTCTCCTGGGCGCGGCGCGGCGTGTAGCTGGCGAAGACGGTGCTCAACTCGGGTCTGGGTGGCGACGGTGGAGCCGCTTTCAGCTGGTGCAGATCGGTTTGCGGAGCCGAGAGTTTTTGCTGCGCCGCCGCTCCCCAGAGGGTCTCAGTGCTTTTGAAAATGCCCGCCAATCCGTAGTACTCTCGCGTGGAGATGGGGTCCGTTTTGTGATCGTGACAGCGCGCGCAACCCACCGTCATGCCCAGCAGTCCCTGACCGACGACGTGGATTTGATCGGCCACCACATCGAGGTCGAAATTGTCGTTCATCGCCTTGGCTGGCTTGGCTCCCACGGCGAGGAAACCCGTGGCGATGAGCTGTCGATCCCGCTGCGACGGACTGCTCGCGGGCAGCAAATCACCCGCCAATTGCTCGCGGATGAATCGATCAAAGGGCACGTCGTCGTTGAAGCTGGCGATCACGTAATCGCGGTAGCGCCAGGCATGCGGAAAGCTCGGGTTGCGACTGAGGCCGTCGTTGCCATTGGACTCCGCATAGCGCGCCACATCCAGCCAATGCCGACCCCAACGCTCGCCGTAGTGAGGGGAGGCGAGCAGGGCATCGACCAGATCGGGAATGCTGAGCTGACCCTCAGCGACGGCTTTCACCTGCTCGGGTGCGGGAGGCAGGCCCGTCAGATCAAAGCTGAGCCGCCGGACCAGCGTGCGCGCATCGGCATCGGGCGCGGGAGTGAGCTGCTCGGCCTCCAGGCGTGCAAGGATCCAAGAGTCGATCTCACCCCGGGGCCAGGCCTCTTCACGCACCGCTGGAGGGCGCGGATTTTCGACCGGTTGCCACGCCCACAGCGCAGCGGGATCGATGGCGGACGGAGCCGCGGCGGTCGCGGGGGAGTTTTCCCGAGGATCCGGGGCTCCGAGTTTGACCCAGGTTTCGAAGTCACGCACCACGGGCTCGGGCAGGGGCTGATCTGGCGGCATCTCGACACCATCGTAGCGCAGGGCTTGGATGATGAGGCTCTCATCCGGCACCCCAGGCACGAGGGCGGGGCCGGATTCTCCACCGCCCAGCATCTCCGCCGGGGAGTCCAGCAGCAGCTTGCCGCCGATCTTTTTCGCGCCGACGGAGTGGCATTCGTAGCAGTGCTCGACGAGGGCGGGCCGAATCTTGTTCTCAAAAAACGTGCGCTGCTCAGGTGTCATCTCGCCCGCCCACGAGACAGCCGCTCCAGTGCCGAGCGTGACGGCAAGGATCAGGCTACAAGGGATGAGCTGGAGGGAGAGACGGGCCATGCGGCGGGCTAACATCTACGAAACCAGGCTCCCTCATTTTTCGAGCGCGCCGCAAGCTGGGTGCAGGTGAGATTTCCTCATCGCCAAATCCCCAAGCGGACCGCTACTCTGCTGCCATGCGTCATCGCTCGCCCACCCAACCCTCGTCCTCTCGTGCGACGGATCGAAGGGAGCGATGGTCTCATGAACTCTTCCGTTCAGAGTCCATTCCGGAAGTGGTGTTTGGCTTTCATATGGTAGGTTTATGGAGTTTCCTGCTGGTTCAGGTCCTCCTTTTCCTGTTTATCGTTCTCACGGCCGGAGGATACCTTTGGTCCCCTTTCCAACTCCGAACTTTGTTGGTTCGTGAGCCCGGCCTGCCGCTGTCAGTGATGGAAGCGTTTTTCCTCATCGGCCTGCTCTGGACTGCGCTAGCCGCTGCCAGTGTCGGCTACGCCTATCGTCATCGACCCTGTCTCTGGAGGCCGGTCGTTTTGATGCTCGCCATCGGAAGTGTCACGTTGTTTCCATCCACCAACGTTCTCCGCCAAAAGGCCACCATTCGGGCCATCGCCGAAATGGCACTCCAGGTCAATCTTCGCGAAGCGTCGTTTTGGGAAAGCGAGGGCGATGCGAAAACCAGCCTATCGATGCGCGAATACGTCGCTAAGTCGAAGCAGTGGCTTGAGATCTACGATGAGCAGAATCCGCGTTGAAGGGCTCCCCGCCAGAGACCGGTCGAAGCGTGGTGAGTCAGTTCATGAGCATGCATGGGTCTTCTTTGATCGCGAGTGAGACGGCTTTGAGATTCGCGCAGATGCCGACGTTCGTCCTCTCGTGCGACGGATCGAAGAGATTGATCGGCCGGATCCCTCATCAGTCCAGGTTGTGCGAGTGGAAAAGCCAGGCATTTTTGCCGCTGCATGTCTGGCCATCTCGCCTCCCGACTTCTCCACTCGGTCCAGCAACTTGGAGCTTTGCGCGGTACGCCGCAGGCCATCGCTTGGGGTTTTGCTGTGGGGATCTACGTGGGCTTCTTTCCGCTCGTCGGATTGAAGACCCTGCTCACGCTGGCGGTTGTCTCTCTGCTGGGCGGAAACCGCATCGCGGCGGTGGTCGGCGTGACGATTCACGACCTCAGTCTGCCCGTCGTTCCCATGCTGATGCGGGTGGAGTATGACCTCGGTTACTGGCTGCTTTCCCATCCGCATCACTTCCCCGAAGCCTTGGTTCATCCCAGTGCCGAGATGCTGAAGCACCTCATGAACTGGAAGACCATGCTCACCTCCGGCAGTCCGCTGATGCTCGGAGCCGCCCTCCTCGGTGTGCCGGTGGCTGCGGTGTCGTACTTCGCGATGCTCGGAATGGTCAAAGCCCGCCAGTCCTCTGGGCGAGCCGATTCACATCCGCGTCGCTAGATCGCCCAGTACCCAGATGGTGCCACCGATGAGGAAAAAGAGGACGAGCACGGTGAAGAGCACAAGCTGGAGGTCCTCGCGTTTTTGACCACGCCATCTCAGGTGCAGAAAGTAGCGCAGATGCACGATGGCTTGAGCGATGGCGCAGAGGCTGAGGATCCAGCCCAGAGGCAGGTCCGAGCGGGTCGCGACGAGCACGAAGGGGATCGCCGTGAGAAGGACGGCGAGGGCAAAACCCGTGAGGTAGGATTTGAGTTCAGATCCCATCAGCGCAGCCCTCCCAGATAGACGAAGGAAAAAATGGCGATCCACACGATGTCGAGAAAATGCCAGAACACGCCCCAGCGCAGCAGGGTCAATTTCCAGCGCTGATCCACGCCCCGCAGCAGCACACCCAGCGCGATGACGAGCGCCCAGAGCATGCCGATGCTGACATGCAGGCCGTGCAAACCCACCAGAGCCCAGAGTGAGGAAAGCCAGTTGCTGCGAGTGGGCAGCGCCCCCTGGGCCGCCATGGCCTGGAAGTCACCGATCTCCCTCCAGAGGAAGAGCCCACCCAGCGCCACCGTCGCCAGCAGCCAAAAGAGCATCGGTCCGATGGCGGCACCTGACCGGTGGTGATGGGTTTTCACATGCAGCAAGGCCAGCCCGCTGGTGAGACTGGAGACGAGCAGAAAACCCGTCTGCCACGCCACACTGCTGAGATCAAAAAGGTCCTTGGGTCCGGGTCCGCCCGCTGTGGCATGGAGGGCGGTAGCGTACAGGGCAAAGAACATCCCAAACGTCACCAGATCACTCATCATGAAGACCCAGAAACCGAAGATGGAGTTTTCCGCAGCCTCATGGTCGTCACCGTGAGCCGGGCCGAGATTGAGGCCGGGATGGAGCTTGGGGGGAGAGTTCATCAGGCGGAGAGACAGTCAGGTGAGGCCATGCTTGGAGGTGGCGGTGAAAAGTCGCAGCGGGTTATCTTTCTGCTGCCGCAAATTCGATTTCCAGCTCATCCGGTTTGGCTAGGCCCCGATTGGTGGCGTGAGCTTCCTCGTCACGAGTGACGCCATCGGTTTCGCGGGCGGCGCAGCGCCAGGCTTCGTCCTGTTTTTGCACCTCCGCAGCGGGCAGGATGATCTCGCGATACGGCAGCAGGGCGTACGCGATGGGCACGGCGATGCTGCCGAGCAGGCCCAAAAGCGACAGCCACCCGATGTGCCAGACGACCGCAAAGCCGAGCACCGAGGCGAACGCGCCGATCCACAGGCCGTAGTACGTGGGCGGTGGCAGATGGATGTCTTCGTACTTTTCCACCGGCGCGTAGGCGGTGCCGTTTTCTTTGGCTTCCCAAAAGGCGTCGCGCGCAGTGACCTCGGGGAGCACGGCGAAGTTGTACTCCGGGGGAGGACAGGGCGTGGCCCACTCCAGCGTGCGGGCATCCCACGGATCGCCCAATGGCACGGCCAACTGCTTGCGCAGCAGGATGCTGCGGAGGATCGTGCCGAGCAGGGCGAGAAAGGCGAGGCAGAGGATCAACGAGCCGATCGCGGCGACGATCATGTACGGTTGGATCGCGGGATCGGCGTAGTCCACCGCTCGCCGTCGCATGCCCATCAGCCCCGCGACGTAGAGCGGAAAGAAGGTCACGGAAAACCCAACGATCCACAGCCAGGCCGTGGTCCGTCCCCAGCTCTCCAGTAGGCGGAAACCGAACACTTTCGGAAACCAGTAGTGGAGGCCGGCCAACATGCCGAAGACCACACCGGGAATGATGACATTGTGAAAATGGGCGACCAGAAACAGGCTGTTGTGCACCTGAAAATCAATGGTCGGATTCGCCAAGATGATACCGGTCAGACCACCGATCACGAACAGCACCAGAAAGCCACAGAGGTATATCATCGGCGTGGTGAAGCGGATGCGCCCGCGCCACAGCGTGGCCAGCCAGTCATACACCTTCATGCCGGTGGGGATGGCGATGATCAGTGTCGCAATGCCAAACACCGCGTTCACCAAGGCAGACTGACCCATGGTGAAAAAATGATGCAACCACACCAGAAAGGACAGCACCGCGATGCACATCGTCGCCACCACGATGGAGGGATAGCCGTAGAGCCGCTTGGCGGAAAAGGTGGACGCCACCTCCGACATCACGCCGTAGGCCGGTAGCGCGAGGATATAGACCTCCGGATGACCAAACATCCAGAACAGGTTGATGAAGTTCATTAGATTGCCGCCCAGATCATTGGTGTAAAAATGAAATCCCAGGTAGCGGTCCAGTCCCAAGGTGATGCAGGCCACCGTCAGCGGCGGCATGATCAGCACCAGCAAAATCGAGACGCACAGACTCGTCCACAAAAACAGCGGCATGCGCATGAAGGTCATCCCAGGGGCACGCAGCTTGTAGAGGGTCACCGCAAAATTGACGCCGCTGAGCGTCGAACCAATCCCCGACAGACCCACGGAGAGCAGCCAATAATCCACCCCCACCCCCGGGCTGAAAATGCTGCCCGTATAGGCTGGATAGGCCGACCACCCTCCGGTGGCAAACTGTCCGATCAACAGGGAGATCGTGATGAGAAAACCGCCCGAAGCGGTGAGCCAAAATCCAATTTGATTCAATCGCGGGTAAGCCACATCCCGCGCTCCGAGCTGCAGCGGGATGACCACATTCATCAGCCCGGTGATCAGCGGCATAGCCACGAAAAAAATCATGGTGGTGCCATGCGTGGTGAAGAGCTGATTGAAGTGATCCGGGGATAACACACCTCCATGCAGCGCCGTAGCATGATGCAGCCGCATCAGCGTGCCCTCCACCACGCCTCGAAAGAGCATCACCACCGCCAAGGCGATGTAGAGTACGCCGATCTTTTTGTGATCCACGCTGGCCAGCCAATCGCGAAAAAGCGGCCGCCACCAGCCCGTCCACAGCAGCAGCAGTGGCACCATCAAGGCACCCACCGGGATCATCGCCGCCGCTCCCGCCGTGATGAGATTGTTGACGTTGGGATCCTTCCACGCCTTCACCAGCATGATGGAGTCCCAAGTCAGGTTGCCACAAAGAGAGTCAGTCATGGTGATGGTGCATGGGCATCGTGTTCATGGCGGCGGGCAAGGCCGCTGCTTCGGCGCGATAGTCCGCACTGCCCGGTTGCGCCTCGGAAGCGAGCGGCTGACCCGTGTGATAGCGACCCAGCACTCGAGCGAAGAGCTGAGGCTCGGCCAACCTGAACCTCAGGGTGGCATCCGTCGAGATGCCCAATGCCAGCTTCGTTTCTGTGGGCGTTCCGCGCTCGGCCAGTTTCGAATACGTCGCTTCATCCAGCGGTGGCGCGGACTGCATGGACGCCATTGCTTCTTCAAATCCAGCCTGCGTTACCGTTTTAACCACGAACTCCTGTTTGGAAAAACCGAGACCCGTGAATTGCGCGTTGAAACCCCGGGTCTCTCCCGGTAAGCCCGCGAAAAACCATTGGTGCGTCGTCATGCCTGGCATCGCATACATTTGCCCCGCCAGCGCAGGGATTTGCAGACTCTGCATCACGGTGTCAGTCGTCAGGATGAGATGCACCGCCTGGCCTTCGGGCACGATCAGCTCATCCACCAGAGCCACGCCCTGATCGGGATATAGAAAAAGCCATTTCCAGTCCAGACCCACCACCTGCACGGTGATGGCTTCCTCCGCCAGGGGTCGATACGGATCCAACTGGTGCGTGCTCTTCCAGATGTGAAGGCTCAGCCATGTCACCACCGCGATCGGCACACCCCACATGATGATCTCCAGCAGGCGATTGCCCTCCCACTTCGGCGTGTAAGCCGCTCGTGCGTTGCTTCGGCGGTAGCGCCAGAGAATCAGCGGCGTGGCCAGAAGGGCAGGCCCGATGGCGATCATCGACACCCAAATCACCTTGATCAAATGCGCCCGCTCCGTGCCAGCGATCGGGCCAACCGGTTCGAGGTAGTTGCCCGCTGTGGCAAGGAGGTGAAACACGGAAACAAACATGGAGAAATGCCGATAAGCGCAAATCAAGCATGCGCAATCTTCGAGGGTTTTTCATTAAGCCGTGAATCAAGCCGCTGCGAGCAACTTCTTGCTCGCCATCCAGCGGAAGGGTTCGGTAGGATTTCACCGTCATGTCCTCGCTCCTCTCCCGACGCCAATGCCTGAGCGTGCTGCTCTCCGCCTGTGCGGCCCCGCTCGGTGCCGCCTCGGCGACCGCTGGAAAAAAAGGCTGGTGCGGGGGTGACGCGGAACTGCACAAGCTCTTCAACGCGCACTGGTTCTACAACTGGACGCCGCGCAACACCGCCTCCGACTCGGTCGAGTTTGTGCCAATGACCAAGGGGCTTCCGGCGATGCAGAAGCTGGATGAGATCAGGGCCATGGATGGCATCACCCACCTGCTCGGCTTCAACGAACCGGAACGCGAGAGCCAGGGCAATGTGCCGCTGGAGCAGGCGCTCGATCTGTGGCCGCAACTCGAAGCTCTGGCCAAAGAAAAAAACCTGCGCCTCGGCTCGCCCGCACCCTCGTCCGACCAAAAGGGCATGACCTGGTTCAACGACTTCATGGAGCAGGCAAAGAAGCGCAAGCTGCGGGTCGATTTCATCGCCATGCACTGGTACCGCAGCAAGAATCCGGTCGCGTTTGAAGGCTTCATTGAGGGTCTGGCCAAAGAGCACCGCCTGCCCGTCTGGGTCACCGAATTCAACGGCTGGGACGGTGGCGAAGAGGAGAACCATGCGTTTCTCAAAAGCGCGCTGCGCTTCCTGGAGCGCAGCCGTTACGTCGAGCGCTACGCCTACTTCAACCCCGCCGCCGGCCAGCCGCACAGCCTGCTCGCCGCCGACGGCAGCCTGACCCGCATGGGCGAGCTGTACCGCGACACCTGATCCTCATGAAACGCCGAAGCTTTCTCACCGCACCCTTGGCCGTGGTCCTCGCGCCCCGGATCCGCGCCAGCGATTCACTCGACCGCGAAATCGGTGTCACCACCGGTTCCTTCATGCGCCATCTCAGCCCCGAGCAGGCTGCAGGAAAACTGCGGCTGCTCGATCTGCCGCAGCGCATGCAGGAAGAGCTGGGGTTGAAAGTGATCGACCTCATGACCGCCACCCTCGCCGAACTGAGCGCGCCGTATTGCGAAAAACTGCGCGCCGCCGCCGAGCGCCACGGCTGTGTACTGACCAACCTGAAGATGAATCAAAAGGGGCTCGACCTCGGCAGCAGCGATGCCCAAGTCCGCGCCGAAGCGCTGCGCGTTTATAAGCAGACCATCGACCTCGCCGCCATCCTCGGCGTGCGCTGGGTGCGGCCGCTGCCGCTGGTGAACCGGCCCGACCTCTCCGTCTATGCCGACAGCTACCGCCAGCTCATCGACTACGCCGGCGAACGCAACATCCGCGTGCTGGCGGAAAACTTCGGCTGGATGATGTCCGATCCCACCGCGCTTCCGCGCCTGATGGAAGCCGTTGGCCCGGATCTGAAATGCCAGCCCGACACCGGCAACTGGACCGACAACAGCGTGCGCTACATCGGCTTGGAAAAAGCCTTTCCCCATGCCGTCTCCTGCGACTTCAAGTTCTTCGATCTCCTCGGCAACAAGGAGCATGTGAAATACGACCTCAAGCGCTGCTTCGACATCGGCTGGAGCGC
>JAGRPD010000294.1 GCA_020439875.1 Verrucomicrobiales bacterium | reverse complement strand
GTTGACGATCCACCACCTCGCAGCGGTAAGTATCATCGTTGAGTTCTTCTTCCGGTGCGGCGGGCGGCGGTTGTGGCAGACGACGACGGGTGGGGGCGGGGGCAGGCATGAGCGATGGGACGTGTCTCATCCCACAGGGAGAAACAGGGATGGTCAAGTCTTTGAACTCTGTTCTTCTCATTCGCTCAATCACCCGCCATGCTGACCCGATGAATCGACGCTCTCTGATCCAGGCCGCCGCTGGGGTGGCCGCATCGTCTTGGCTCAACCCCTCAGCCAGCTCCGCCGGTGAGCTTTCCGGAAAAATCCGCAAGGCCATCAAATATCCCAACATCAAAGAACCCGCGCTTTCGATCACCGACAAATTTCGGCTCGTTCAGGACACGGGGTTTGACGGCGTCGAACTGCGCTACACGCACATGAAGGAAGAAAAAGCCTTCAATGCCGCGCGCGAAGCCACGGGTTTGCCGATCCATGGACTGGTCAACAGCGCCAACACGGACATTCGCGGTGCTCTGGAGTTTTGCGCGGCGGTCGGTGGGGAGGGCATCCTCATCACGGCACCTTACGATCGGACCCAGCCGCTGATGCACAGTTGGAAAGAGCGCCAGGATCTGGTGCGGGATGCCGTCGAAACGGCGGAGCGATTGAAAGTCAAAATCCTGGTGGAGAACGTGTGGGCCGGCTTTTTGATCTCCGCCTTCGATGCGGTGAAGTTTGTCGATGAAGTGGGTAGCCCCTGGTTCGGTGTCTATTTTGATGTCGGCAACAACGCTCGCTTCGGGGTGCCGGAGCATTGGATCGAGATCCTCGGTCCGCGCATCGGCAAGCTGGACATCAAGGAGTGGGATGAGAACCTGCATCGCAATGAAGGCTTGCGGGCGGGTTTTTCCAAAGAGCTGGGAGAGGGTACCATCGATTGGGCTGCGGTGCGGGCGGCGTTGAAAAAAATCGGGTACTCCGGCTGGGCAACGCTGGAGGTCGGCGACGCCGATCGCGTGCGCATGGCGGATCTCTCTGCGCGCATGGACCGGATTTTGGATCTCGCCTGATGGGGTAGGCGGGCAGGAAAGGATTTGGCAAAGCCGCGCGCTAGGCTCTGGTGCGGCATGATCGACCGTGCCCTGCCCGAACTCACCGACGAAGAACGCGCCATTTATGAGTGGCAGATGTGGCAGCCGGGCATGGGAGAGGAAGGCCAGCGCAGGCTGAAAGCCGCGCGGGTGCTGGTGACGCGCGTCGGGGGCCTGGGGGCGGTGGTGGCGCTGGAGCTGGCGGCGGCCGGGGTTGGGGGATTGATCCTGGCCCACGGTGGCAATTTGAAGCCCTCCGATCTCAATCGCCAGCTGCTTCAAACGCACGATCACATCGGGCGGCCTCGCATGGACTCCATCCTGCGGCGTTTGGCGGAGCTGAACCCGCGCTGTGAGCTGACGGGTGTGGCGGAAAATGCCAGTCCTGACAATGCGGCGGCGCTGGTGGCGCAGGCCGACTTGGTGGTGGATGCCGCGCCTCTTTTCGAAGAACGGCTGGCGCTCAACGCGGCAGCCGTGGCGGCGGGGAAACCGATGGTGGAATGCGCCATGTTCGGCCTGGAAGGCAGCGTCACGACGTTTGTGCCGGGGCGCACGGGCTGCCTGGCCTGCTACGTCGCCGAGCCGCCTCCGACCTGGCGGCGGCAGTTCCCGGTGTTTGGCGCGGTGTCCGGCGTGGCGGGTTGTGTGGGGGCGGCGGAGGCGATCAAATGGATCACTGGCATTGGCCGTCCCTTGGCGGGCGAGATGCTGTCGTACGATCTGGCGGAGATGCGCTTTCGCAAAGTCCAGCTGCCACGGCGAGCGGACTGCAAAGTCTGCGGTGGTCAAAAATAAAAAAAGCCGCGCCCCAGGGGATTGGGACGCGGCTCGAATCGAGACAAAGGGTGGAGGAATCAGTCCTCGGTGTTGATCATCATCAGCATGGTGTCACCACCTCGATAGATGCGAACCAAGGCGGTTTGATTGCCGCTTTTGAGGAGTTCGTGAGCACGCTTCAGATCCTCCACGGGCTTCTGGTTGATCTCCTGAATCACATCGCCGACTTCCAGGCCCATGGCTGCGGCGCGGCTGTCTTCTTTGACTTCGGTGACCACCAGACCTGCAACGGATTTCGGCAGATCGTGCTCCTTGCGGGCTGCGGCATCGACCGGACGTGCGGTGACGCCGGGCAGGATCTCGGACTGAGGAGCACGGGCTCCAGCGCCTGGCAACACGCTGCGGGCGGCAGCCAGGGCGTCGGCGGGCAGTTCACCCAAGGTGGCCTGAACGGTCAGAGGTTTGCCGTCGCGCAGCAGTTCCAGCGGGATCACTTGACCCGGCTTGATGCTGCTGACGATGAGGCGCAAGCGGGAGCTGTCATCGACGGGTTTGCCATCGGCTTTGACGATGATGTCGCCGACTTCCACACCTGCTTTTTCGGCGGGAGATTCACCACCCACCATCGACACCAGGGCACCTCCTTGGGACTTCAGACCGAAGAGTTCGGATTTTTCCAGGTCGAGATCTTGAATCTGCACACCGAGGAATCCGCGCTGAATGACGCCGTCATCCAACAGGTCTTCCATGACGCTCAAGGCCATGTTCACCGGGATGGCGAAGCCGATGCCTCCATTCATGCCACTGCGGCTGAGGATGGCGGTGTTGATGCCGACGACGCGGCCTTTGGCATCCACCAGCGGCCCACCCGAATTGCCGGGATTGATGGCGGCATCGGTCTGGATGAAGTCGGCGTAGTTCGTGACGTGCAGGTTGCTGCGGCCCAAGGCGCTGACGATGCCCTGGGTGATGGAGAGGTTCATCTCCATCGGTGCTCCCGCCGCCAAAACCACATCCCCCACGCGCAAGCTGGAGCTGTCTCCAATGGTGGCGGGGACGAGGCCTTTGGCGTCGATCTTAATCATGGCGACGTCGGTTTCGGGATCGGTGCCGATGACGGTGGCTTTGTAGGAGCGCTTGGTGCCGTTGCTTTCCACGGCGACTTCAATGTCGTCCGAGTCCTGCACCACGTGGTTGTTGGTGAGGATGTAACCGTCCTCGGTCACGATGACGCCTGAGCCGACGCCGCGCATGCGTGGCATCTCACCATGCGGCATCCGCCGACGGGGGGCGGGACTGCCTTCTTCATCGTTGTTCTCTTGCTGATCGAAAAAGCGGCGGAAGAAAGGACGCAGCTGGGGCGGGAGATCCTCCATGTCGGGGATTTCCATGTCTCCCTGAGCATTCATCGGTGTCGAGGGGAAAATGGTGACCACACTGGGGAGGATGGTTTCCGCGACATCCGCGTAGCTCATCTTGAGTGAGCCGGCGTCGGCGATGGGGGTGTTGTCTCGCTTCAGAGAGGAGATCAAATCCTTCGGTGCATCGGTTTTGGCCAAGGCCGAAGGCAGATAACCAGCGAGCAGTGCCAGGGCACCGAGGGCTGGAACAGTGAGGAGGGCTTTTTGATTCATGATGATGGTATGCTGGGGGGAGTGCGAACCACCGATGGTCCATCGGCGAGATTGCGCGTTGGTCCGACATCGGGGAGATGCCGGGTGGACTGTCATGGTGCTTGACGCCGCCGCGGATTATTTTTGTGCAGCGATCTGCTGCCGCGCCCGCTCCATCATCTCCGCCAGCGTGACCTTGGCCCCCTGGCGGCGTTTGCTCTCATCGGCTGCCTCCATGAAGGCGTAGATTTCCAGCGTCTCCGCCGCTTCCACCGGTGGGATGCCATTGCGGAAAAAGGCGGCCACCGCATGAAGCAGGGGTTCATACCCATCGAAGGAACCCACGGCCACTTCTCCCTCCGGCGTGGTCGCAGTGCCTCCAAAGCGATTTTTCCCAGCGGCAGCTTCTTCAAACACGCCGATGCGGCCATTTCCCCAGTCTCCCGTGACGCGGATGCGGCCATCGGGCGTGGTGTCGCGCTGCACCGATTGGCAGCCCGGACCCATCACGGTGAACAGAGCCTCCACGCCATGGATGCCATACCAAAACAGATCGGGATGGCTGGGCTCCAAACTGGCCGGGCTGCGCGTGGAGGCTTGGCTGATTTTTCCCAGCCACTTCCGCCGCACCGCCGACGAATCGGCAGCAAACCGCAGGGAGGAGGAGGAAAAGACAGGCACGCGAGCGGCTTCCGCTTCTTCAAAAATCTGAATCGCATCGGCCAGACTGGCGGAGATCGGTTTGTCCACAAAGGTCGGTTTTCCCGCCTCCAGACAGGGACGCAACTGCTCCAAGTGCGGGCGTCCGTCGTTGGACTCCAGCAGCACCACATCGACGCGATCCAGCAAGGCGTCGATGCTGGGCACGATCTCGACTCCGTGTTCCTTGACTTTTTCCGTGATGGCTGGCACGCGAGAGGTGGAGCTTTCGATGTCCTTGCTGCCCTGAGGGTAGGCGGCCACGACGCGCAGGCCCATGACTTCCGGCGGTTGCGGGTGGGAGTTGAGGACCTTGGTGAAGGCCTCGGCATGGGAGGTGTCCAGGCCGATGATGCCAACTCGGATTTGCTGGGCGTTTGCGAGGGAGGTCATGATGGCGGCGAGGGTGAGGGCGACGGAGGCGACGATGCGCGGGCGGAGGTGCATCCGCACTGAACGCCGCCAAGCCTCAGCTCTTTGCGCGCCCTCCACATTTCCGCGGATTCCCTCCGCGCTGGGGGCTGACCTCTTGCTGCCCTGTTAGTGGGAATTTGGTTTGGGGTCTTTTTTCTCCTCGGGTACGCTGCGCGGGCGCAGGGTGGTGGTGCCGGGTAGGGCGCTGAGGAAAAAGTAGCGCGGTGAGGCGAGTTGATCGCCGAGTTCGCGGGTGGCCATCGTGGCGAGAGCGCGGTCGAGTTCCTCGCGTTCATGGGGGTGCGCCTGGAGGAGATGGTCGAGGAAGGGACGCAAGCGCTGGGTCGCGTTCCACTCGATGGCGAGGGTGCCGGCATTGAGCAGAAAAAAGATCACCCACAAGACGCCAAAGGCCAGGATGGCGATGCGGGCAGGCATCACCTTCATCACGGTGGCCACGGCGAGCAGCAGAGCCACGAGGGTGGGGCCGTAGCGACACATGCGGATGCAGCTTTGGCGCCATTTCAAATCGCCGAGGGCGGACCCAGTCTGACTGGCGTGCGCGGCCTCGTGGAGCGCTACCGCCCAGGCGGCGAGGGTGGCTTGATCCGCGACTCGTTTGCTGAGAAAAAGCCGCCGTCTGCGGGGGTCGAAGTAATCTGTCACCACGCCGCGATGCGTCAGTACTTCCACGTCGGTGAGGCCCTGCTCCCGCAGGTAGCGCTCGGCGACTTCCCGCCCCGTCAGCCCGCCAGGAGCCGCCTGCTGATGGGCGCGACTCAGGGCGGCACTGGCACGCTGGATGGCGTGCCGTCCAGCGATCACGGACAGCAAGACAACAACGGCCAGGATGATGAGGGCGAGAGGCATGACGTTGCAGAGTGGACGGAGAACGGCCCTGGGGCCAGGGGATTTCTCCGAGCGCTATCTTTGCTTCACGCTGGCCTGCCTGTTGTTGCAAGCTCTGCCTTGCCAAAGCGGAACCCCTCCTGCAAGATGCCGCTGGAGAGTGGTGGGTGCCTGGTGGCCCCCGCGGTCTTCAAAACCGTTGAAGCGTCGTAATCCGGCGCTTGGTTGGTTCAATTCCTTCCCTCTCCGCCTCTCACCTTTTTCCTTGGCTCCGGTTGGGCGGAGGTGGGGATTGAGCTTTTTGAAAAAATGCTGCTTTGGGATCGGCGGTGAGCTTGACGCTGTCTCGATTTCCGGGGCACAATGCGGAAATGCGATTGAAAATGAATGCGTTCGGGTTGGTCCTGGTCAGTGCGTTGACGGGGGGAGCGTTGGGATTTGAACCGGCAGCTGGGGTGAAGGTGGATCACTTTGTTCCGGTGGCGGCGGGTGTGGCTCAGGTTTCAAAGGACGATTCAGGTGTCTCGCTGCGCATGGCGGAGAATGCGATGGTGGTGCAGCGGGGGGAGAATCGCGTGATGGTCGATGTGTGGCGGCCGGACGATGATCGGGTGCTGCCAGGCATTTTGATGATCCATGGCGGGGGCTGGATTGGCGGCAGCAAGGAGGCATTTCATCCGATGGCCGAGGCACTGGCGCGGCGGGGTTGGGTGGTGGTGGCGACGAGTTATCGCTTGGCCACGGAGGCTCCCTTTCCCGGTGCGGTGCTGGATGTGAAGGCATCTCTGCGGTGGATGCGTGCACATGCCTCGGAGTGGAAGCTTGATCCCGAAAAGATCGGCGCGGTGGGAGGATCGGCGGGCGGGCATCTCGCGGGCATGATCGCGACGACGGGAGATCATGCTTTGTTGGAGAAGGATGGGCCGTGGCCGGAATTCTCTTCAAGATTGCAGGCGGCGGTGCTGATGGGGGCGGGGGTGGATCAGTTGCAACGCGCGCGGGAATCTGCCAAGCCGATTCCCAGCCAGCGGATCTTTTTTGAGGGAACGGTGGAGGAAAAGGAGGCGGTGTATCGCGAGGCATCGCCGTTTCACCAACTGACGAAGGACTGCCCTCCGCTGCTTTTTATGGATGGGGAGTTGGATACGCCAGGGCAGCGCTACATCGCGATGCGCCAGCGCATGGACGAGCTGGGTGTGCCGCAGCGGATGGTGGTCATTGGTGGGGAAAAGCATGGCAGCTGGGGCAGGGCACCCTGGCTGGAGTCGAACGTCGTGGAGATCGATCGATTTTTGAGTCAGTACCTCAAAGCAAAGCCCTCGAAGGAGGCTCCGTGATCGAACCGGTCCGGCGCGACTTTTTCCATGCATGAGCTGCGGTTTGGGTGAATGGGTGACGGGCTGTTTTGCCATTCTATGAGTGCTTCATCGAAACCTCGCATCGCTGTGACCATGGGAGATCCCGCTGGGGTCGGGCCGGAGATTTGCCTGCGTCTGCTGGCTGAGCCTGGCATCACCGAGACGGCGATTCCGATTGTGTTTGGCGATGCCGGATTGTTGTCTCGATGCGCGCGACAAACGGGCCTACCGAGTCCGCGACGGATCTTGTCTCAGTTTGATTGGGAGGAGCAGGCGGCGGGTTTGCAGGAGCCGGCGGTGTTGGATCTGGGGGCGCTGAACCGGGATGGGTTTGTGCCGGGGCAGGTCTCCGCAGCGACGGGTGCGGCGGCTTTTCGTTATGTGGAGCGGGCGATCGCGGCGGCGCAGGCCGGGGTGGTGGATGCGGTGGCCACAGCTCCGATGAACAAGGAAGCGCTGCAGGCGGCGGGGCACAACTACCCGGGTCACACGGAGATTTTCGCGGAAAAGACGGGCTCCACTCGCTGGTGCATGATGCAGTATTCGGAGGAGATCACCTGCACGTTTGTGACGGTGCATTGCGGTTACGCCGAGGTGCCGAAGCTGCTGACGGTGGAGCGGATCCTGGAGGTCATCGAGCTGACGCACGAGGGCCTGTCTCGCATCCGAGGTCGCACACCGCGGATCGTGGTCTGCGGGTTGAATCCGCACGCGGGAGAGCACGGTTTGTTTGGAAACCGGGAGGAGGAGACCCTGGTCATTCCGGCGATGCAGGCTGCCCGCGCCAAGGGCATCGAGACGGAGGGACCGGTGCCGCCAGATACGGCGTTTTTGCCGTGGAAACGGAAGACCACGGATGCCTACGTCTGCCTGTATCACGATCAGGGTCACATCCCGGTGAAGGCGTTGGCTTTTGAGCAAGCTGTGAACACGACTCTGGGACTGCCCATCATCCGCACCAGTGTGGATCACGGCACCGCTTGTGACATCGCGTGGCAGGGCAAGGCCAATCCGAGCAGCCTCAAGCATGCCGTCAGTTTGGCAGCAAAGATGGCGCGGGCTCAGGTGCGCTGGGCTTGATCGGCGATCAGGCCAGCAAATGTCCGGCCAGAGGCTGGTCCAGCAGAGCGCGGACGCGAGGCAGCAGGGCGCTGACTTCCACTTCTTCCTGACTGCGGGAGATCAGATTTTTCAGGCTGACATGCGGATGTTCCGCGCCGACGACGATGGCGTAGCGCGCTTTTTTCTCTTCCGCTGTTTGGAATTGGCGGGCGACCTTGAGCGCGCTGAAGGGATATTCCACACGCAGTCCGGCATCGCGCAACTGCTGCACCAGCGCCAGCGCGGCGGGGCGTTGGGTTTCGTCGGCAATGACGACGTAGAGGTCGGTGGCAAAGGCTTCTTCCAGGGCTCGAGTCAGCGGGATCTGGGCTCCGGGCGTCTTTTTCAGGAGCAGGCCCAGCGTCACATCGCCCATCGCGAATCCCGCAGCGGGCATGCTGGCCTTGCCATCGCTGAGCAGGCCGCAGAGATTGTCGTAGCGGCCTCCACCGGCGATGGCGCGCAGTCCGTGGCGGGTGTCGAATACTTCAAAAACGGTGCCGGTGTAGTAGGCGAGGCCGCGGACGATGGAGGCATCAATCCGCACAAAATCCCACAGGCCACGCGCTTGCAGGTTGGCGCGGAGATCGGCAAAGACGGGATGATCGCCATCGGTGGAGGCCATGAAATCCCGCACCGTCTCCAGGCTCAGATCAAAGGCGCGCAACTTCGCGGCGGTGTCCTCGGGACGGGCTCGCTCGATTTTGTCGATGACCTGGAGAAAGGCCGGGTGCTGAGCTTCCGGGATGCCGTAGGTTTCCAAAAAACCGGTCCAGACGCGGCGGTCACTGAGGCGGATGATGAAGTCTTCCCGGCTCACGCCAAAGGCCCGCATGGTGGCGAGAGCCAGCGCCACGAGTTCGGCGTCGGCTCCCGAGGAGTCGTCGCCGAGGATGTCGGCGTTGAACTGAATGAACTCGCGGCTACGCCCCTCCTGCGGCTCTTCGTAGCGGAAGCAGGAGCCGATCTGGAACCACTTCAACGGCTTCTTGTAGTCGCGCTGACGGGCGGCGGCCAGCCGCGCGAGGGATGGCGTCACCTCCGGGCGCAGCGAGACTTCACGGCCGCCTTTGTCTTCAAAACAAAACAGCTGGGAAGTGATCTCATCCCCACTTTTTTTGCGAAACAGATCGGTGGATTCCACCACCGGCCCCTCGTACTCCACAAAGCCGTGCTGACGGGCCACGCGGCGCCAGGTCTCAAAGACGTAGTTGCGCAGCGCGCAATCTTCGGGGAAAAAGTCGCGGAATCCTTTGACGGTACGGAAGCTGGCCATGATCTGCGGGAATTCGAACGAGGACAGCGTGAAAGCAAGAAGGAACTTGGCTCCGCTTCAGAACCCGTGACGCTTGTCTGCCGACGTGGTGCATTGGGAAAAATGGCTGAGTGATGGAAGTTGAGGCATTTTTGTGATTCATTTCACGCCTTCCGCGGCGTTCTATTGCCGCAAAGTTTTATCATGAGTAAGAGATTGTTCGTATTGACCCTGCTGGTGACGGCTGTCGTCGCCGGAGGTCGGATTCGTGCCGAAACGGACGTGCCCGCGCCTGAGTCCAGCGACTCCAAACCCTGGGGAAAGATCACGCTGATGCCGATGTTTTTGGAGGCGTCTCAGGCGATGATGGATGCCTACCCCTTGCCCAGTCCCGTGCCGCGGTGGTCCGTGCCTTTGGCTGAGCGGGAAAAACTGCAGGCTTTTCTCACGGAGGTGGGTGTGCCCGAGGCGGTGACGACCTACGTGTCCGATCCCGCTCATCAGGCCGTGCAGGCTCCTTGGCTGCACCTTTTTCCCCAGGTGCAGGATGTGGTGGACCTGCCGTCCGAAGTGAGGCTCACGCTTTACGCCAAGCTGGCGGAGTTTGAGCCCAACGAATACCAGCGGGATCCGGTGTTGATGGCGTCTGATACGGTGCAGGAATGGTACGCCTCCAGCTCCCTGCGCCCCGAGCTGGTGGATCTCATCGCGGGCATGAGCTATCGCCGGGGGCAGGCCTGGGCCTTCAGTGA
>JAGRPD010000293.1 GCA_020439875.1 Verrucomicrobiales bacterium | reverse complement strand
GAAAGCTTCGGTGCAGACAACGGGGTGGAGGAATGTTGGGGCTTGTTCATGGGGCCGCAACCTCGTAGAACATTCCCCATGAATCGCCCTCCCAGTCATCCAGCCGACGCTCCCCTTCCACCCCGCCGCAGAGCAGCTTAGGTCAACAAGACGGAGCACAGAACCTCTGAAGTTCTGCAAAGAACTCGCCCAGCACAAACCTATGAAGAAAGTCAGTATAGAAAACAAGAACGGCATCGGCACAACCATTGCCGCTTTGATCAATTTTCCGAAAGGATTCAACGACAGTGAAAAGCACTCCGTGATTATCGTTTCTCACCCCGGAGGCGGCGTGAAGGAGCAAGCGGCTGGACTTTACGCGAAGAAACTTTCCGAGAGGGGATTTGTGACTGTCGCGTTTGACCGTTCTTATCAGGGCGAGAGCACAGGTGAGCCGCGCCAGCTTGAGAATCCGCATGTAAGTGCCGAGGACATCAGCGCCGTGGTGGACTACCTCACGACCTTGCCTTGGGTAGACCGCGACCGGATTGGTGCCATGGGCGTTTGCGCGGGCGCAGGCTATACGGCAAATGCCGCGATCAACGACCGTCGCATCAAGGCCGTAGGGACTGTGAGTGCCGTGAACATTGGTCAGATGTTCCGCAATGGATGGAACAATTCCGTCGCTGATGCGGATGCCGTGGGTTATCTTGATCATGGATCATGGGCGCGCACGAGTGATGCTGGCGGTTCTGATGGGGCGACTATTCCTTTGGCTCCGTTGAGCAAAGAAGACGCACCGAATGCCGAACTGGAGCAGGCGTGGGAGTATTATCACACACCCCGTTGCGAGCACCCGAATGCGCCTGGATTCACTTTGGCGCGATGCCTGAACCAGATCATCACTTACGACGCCTACCACAAGGCGGAAGCATTCCTGACGCAACCTTTGCTATGCATTGCGGGAAGCGAGGCAGGAAGCAAGTGGATGAGTGACGATCTCATCACGCGTGCCGCTAGTGCGGACAAGACAATGCATGTGGTGCAGGGAGCCAATCATATGGACCTTTATGATGGCGAAGACTATGTGAATGAGGCAGTAGAAGTTCTCGCCGACTTCTTTTCCACGAAGCTCTAACAAACAACCCAAGCAGAACAAGTAGCGGAGCGCATTCCATGGACCGAAAAGCGATAGCCGCTGTCCTGCTCTGCTTTCTGGTCTCGTGCTCGACAGTTCATCGTGCCAAACGAGACAAGGACGCTGCCATTCCCATTACCTTCGAGGCATACCCAAGGAGGAGGAATGTTGTTTATGATCGCGATACGATTCACACACTTCTCAAAGGCAAGTGCATTTATTGTCAACAGCTCGATGCCTCGAAAGGGATTCCGGTCAGCTTGATTCGCGAGCGAAGCTATCGCTTCTCCAAGGGGAAGATCAGACTTCCCCGCCATGGATATTTGAAGAAGACTGAATGGTTCCGCTCAATCATCATGCCAAACTTCTATCAGAGAATCGGTAGCTTGAATTACTATTTGGTGAGATTTGGTTCCGACGGTCATGTGGAGTGCGTCATTCCTCAGAAGGCAAGTGGTGTGCTGCCTGATCGGGATCTATTTAGGCTCTGCCAGCCCGGCGACAAGATCGTAGCTGAATGGTTTTTCTGAACATGAACTACCGAGATCAAAAGTGGCCGAACAAAACGGACGCAGGCAACGGCTCGAAGGCTATCTGTCGTGTCAGCAACGTCTTGCGCTCGCCGTCG
>JAGRPD010000292.1:711-8791 GCA_020439875.1 Verrucomicrobiales bacterium | reverse complement strand
GGGAGCCGAGCGGCCACGGTTTCACAACCGCGGCTACGGGGCTTCACCTCCCTCCTCGCCCCCATCTTCTCCGATGAATCTTGGACGATGAGTGGGACGATGATTTTCCCTCACTGGCAGACCTCCCGCCTACGGAGATCCGGTACCAGAGCCCTTCACTCCGGCCACTTGCCATCGACGATGGGCTTGAGCTGGAGGGCGGCGGGGTCGATGACGAGGTGCTTCACGCGCTGCCGCCGCCAGGTGTAGCTGAGGTGCACCAGGCCGTCCTGAGTTTGAATCATGGCGGGATAGCTGAACTCGCCATCCTTTTCATTCTCCACCAGGGCGGCGGCCTGCCAGGTCTGACCGTCGTCACTGAGGGCGAGGTGCAGGATGTTGCGCTTGCCCCAGCCGTTTTCCCGATCGCCAGAGATGTGGTTGTAGAGCAGCAGGTGCCGCCCATCTCGCAGGGTGAGGGATTCGATGCCGGAGTTGTTGTTGGGCAGATCGGTCTTTTGCAGCGGGCTCCAGGTTTGGCCGCCATCGGTGGAGGTGGTCTGAATGACGCGCTCGTTCTTGGAGCGCATCAGCGCGCCGAGGGCTCCATCGGGCAGGCGAATCAGAGCAGGTTGGATGACCTGAAAGGCTTGGCTTTCGGGTTCAAACCGTGCCCAGGAGGTGCCGAGTTCGGGATGCGCCAGATCTCGCAGTACCTCGAAGTGGAAGCGCCAGTCATCGCCGTGCTCGGTGGATGAGGGGCAGAGCAGGGAGCCGTCCGCCAGCAGCAGGGGCTTGCAGCGCACGGGGCCGTCGATGCCGGAGGGCAGTCGGCGGCGATCCCGGAAGGAGCGGCCGGCGTCGTAGCTGACCATGACCTCTCCCCACCACTCGCTGGGATTCGGACCGACTTTAAAAAACAGCATCGTGGGGGCGTCTCCGGGCGGTTGGAAAAGGACGGGATTCCAGCAGGGATAGCGCAGAGAATCGTGCTGGATGCCGTTGGCGGCCTCGGTGGGGGAGGACCAGCCGGAGCCGTCGTGGTAACTGGTCCAGATGCCGACGTCGGGGTTTTTCTCTTTGGTACCCCCGAACCACGCAGCCACCAGACCGCGCGGGGTTTCCACCAGGGTGGAGGCGTGGCACTGCGGGAAGGGCGCGGCATTGAAGACGAACTCTTCTTTCACCAGACCGGGGAAACGGGGTGCAGCGGGGGCTTTGGCGGGCCGGGCTTTCAGTTTTTCCTCGGGGTAGGTGATGCAGTCCTTGTGGTTGAGGAAATACAGCCGTCCGTTTTCGGCACCGACCACGAGATCGGGCAGGCCGTCGTGATCAAAGTCGCAGATGGTGGGGCTGCAGGTGTGACCGGCGACGTTGCGATCCGACAGGTTGCCGATGGCTTTGAGCACGATCTTGCCGTCGCGAGTCTCGCAGTTGCGATACCACAGGGCGTTTTCGGAATTGATCAGCACATCGAGTCGGCCGTCGCCATCCCAGTCGGCCACGTCCAGCTTGGTCCGCCCGCTGCGGCCAGCGCTGCGGGTGTTGAGGCGGATGGGTTGGTTGTCTTCATCGATGAAGATGCGGGTCTCGGGGGTGGCGCGGCTTTGGCAGGTGAGGTAGCCTTCCTGATCCAGGATCACGAGGTCGAGCTGGCCGTCGCCATCGAAGTCGGTGGCCAGCGGGGTGGTGCGCCATTGGGTTTGCAGGTTGGTGGCCTGGGCCTGCCACCAGTACCAGACCGGCGGGGCTTCCTTCGTCCAAAATGGCAGCGGCTCCTCTTTGAAACCCTGGTCCGTGGCGCGCAGCAGCTGGATGCGCGGCCAGATGGAGTTGTAGAGTACGTCGTCGCGGCCATCGCCGTCCCAATCGGCCACGCAGAGGGTGGTGTAACCCCACTTCGCTTCGGCGGGTCCTTGGATGGAGCCGCTGGGACCGGCGAGGACACGGAACTCGCGGCCATCGGCTTGCAGCAGCTCGGGCCCCTTCCACTGAGTGCCTTTGCCGTCCAGATTGGTGAAAATGCCGATGTTGCCGGCGGTGTTGCCGACGATGAGATCCTCGTCCCCATCGCCATCCCAGTCGTGCGCGTAGGGTGTGGCCAGCGCGCCGAATTTCAGGGTATCGGCCTGCTGTTGAAAATAGACGGGCTGCTTGAAGACCGGCGTCTTGGCACCCTGCGGTGAGACGTTTTCCACCAGCGCCACGCGGCCATCTTCGTCGCCGACGATGAGGTCGAAGTCGCCGTCTTGATCCCAATCGAAGGCGGTGGGGGTGATCATTTGCAGGTGCATGACGAGTGGTTGGCCATCGGCGGCGTTGAGCTTGAAGCCGCTGGCGTAGGCTGGGGCCTCACGGCTGCCGATGTTTTCAAAATAGGTGAAGCCATCGAGAAACTCGCCGCAGAGCAGATCCAGATCGCCATCGCCATCGAAGTCCGCGAAGTTCGGGCTGGGCCAGCCGAAGACGTCGATCGGCGAGCCGCCGGCTTCGATCTTGCGGGGGGCGGCGTAGTCTTCGCCGTCGCCTTTTTCGATCAGATAAACATAGCCGTGCAGTGGTCCGTTGCGCCAGCGGCCCTCGCCATCGTAGGCCTCATCCCAGACGTAATCGGACCAGTCGCCAATGCCGACGATGAGATCCAAGTCTCCGTCTCCCTCCCAATCGACGTAACGCCACATGCGGGCGCGGGTGTTGCCGGGGTGAATGCGGGCGTCGGGATAGATCTTTTTGCCGCCCTTGGAGGTGCCGGTTTTTCGAAAATCGGGGAACTCGAAGTTCTCTTTGAGGACGCGGGGTTTTCCGTCCACGTAGCTGACCTGCACGTTGTGATCGGTCGGGCCCAGGCGCACGCTGGGTTTGAAGATGGGAAACTTTTGCTTGGCGTCCTGGCTTGGATTTTCGAAGTAGTAAAGGCCGTTGGAGGGCTTGTCCGGGCAGGAGACCACGAGGTCCATGTCGCCATCGCCATCATAGTCCATGGGCAAAGGCCAGGCCCAGAGACCGACGCCGAGGTCCACGACGAGATCCGGATTGTTGTAGGCGATGGGCTCCAATGCAGCTGCGGGAGTGACGAGACCAAGGCTGACGCCTAAAGCGGAGAGGAGGGCGAGGGGGGACGTTTTCATGGCGAGATTCAGGCGGTGGTTGGGGCGCTCAACGCGCGGGTGACGGTTGCTTTTAAAGTGGCGAGGACCTCAGCGATGCGATCGCGATCCTCCGGGCGGAAGCGCCGAAACGGTTCCGCCATGAAGTCATCACAAACTCCTTCCAAAGACAGGGCGCATTTGATGCCTTTGATGATGGCGGAAGGGTGGCGGCCCACTTGATAAAGGCGGCTGGAGACCTCCAGCACCACGTCATGCAGATGCCGGGCGCGGGCAAAGTCACCGCGCGCCGCCGCCTGATGCAGGGCCACGTAGAGCGCGGGGAAGAGGTTGGCACCGCCATTGACGCCGCCTTGCGCTCCGGCCAACACGGCATCGAGCAGCAGCTCCTCCGGACCCATAAAAATGGACCAATCGGGACGATCCCGCAGCAGGTGGCAGAGGCGATGGAAGTACACCATGTTCCCCGAACTGTCCTTCACGCCTGCGATGCGGGCGTCATCGATGAAGCGCCGGATCGTGTCCACCTCGAAGGACACCTTGGTCAGGGACGGCATGTTGTAGAGGAAAAAAGGCAGCGGCATCTCAGGCAGCAGATCCTCCAAATAATCGCGCAACTCCGGCTGACCCTCCGGCAAATAATAGGGAGGCGCCGCCACCACAGCGTTCGCTCCAGCCTCTGCGGCGACCCGCGCCAGCGCGACGGATTCGACAAACGCCGTGTCGGTGATGCCCACCAGTACAGGCGCACGATTCTTGACCAAGCGGCAGGACTCGCGAATCACCTCCGCCCGCAATCGGTAGCTCAGACTGGGGCCCTCACCCGTGGTGCCGAGGATGAACAGACCGGCCACGCCACCGGCCAGCGTCCGCTCGATGAGCCGCTCCAGGCCTGCGTGGTCGAGCTGATCCCGGCCCGTCAAAGGCGTGACCAAGGGCGGAACGATGCCGGAAAATGGAGAAGGCAGATTCATCGGTGGAGAGAGAGGGGAAACGCGTCGCGCCCCCGGCTTTTACCACGGTTGCACCACCAGGTGCTCACCTTTTCGCGCCTTCGTTGTGAATTCTTGACCTCACGCTCACGATGTCTCGCAGGTGCCACGTCATCCGAACAGGCTGAGTTGCGCGCTCGGTGCCTCCGCCTTTGGAGCCCGTGGCTTGCGCGCGGGCACTGAGCCGATCGTCGGTACGCTGACCACGCTATCGGCCGGTTGGTGGCCTTTTTCCAGCTGATCCAGCACCGCTCGCGCCCGCTCGATCACGCCCTCCGGCAGGCCAGCGAGGCGCGCCACCTGGATGCCATAACTCTTCTCCGCAGAACCCGGCACGATCTTGCGCAGGAAGATGATCTGCTGATTCCACTCCTTCACCGCCACGTTGTAATTGCACACCGCCGAGCGGCTCTGCGCCAGCGCGGTCAGCTCATGATAGTGGGTGGCGAAGAGCGTGCGCGCACCGATGGCATCGTGCAAATGCTCCGCCACACTCCAGGCAATGCTGAGGCCATCAAAGGTGCTGGTGCCACGGCCGATCTCATCCAGAATCACCAGTGAGCGCTCCGTGGCGTGGTGCAGGATGAGCGCGGTCTCATTCATCTCCACCATGAAGGTGGACTGACCCCGCGCCAGATCGTCGCTGGCACCGATGCGGGTGAAAATGCGATCCACCAGGCCGATCTCTGCGCTGGCGGCGGGCACGTAGCTGCCCATCTGCGCCATCACCGTGAGCAGCGCCACCTGACGCAGGTAGGTGCTTTTTCCCGCCATGTTGGGGCCGGTGATGAGGAGCAGGCGATTCTCCTCCGGCTCCAGCGTGGTGTCATTCGGCACAAAGCGATCTCCGCTGGTGAGGTTTTGATCCAATACAGGATGGCGGCCCTCGCGCAGGAAGAGATGGCGGGTCTCATTGAGCAGCGGGCGCGTGTATTGAAACAGCCGGGCGGTCTCCGCCAGCGAAGCCAACGCATCCAGGATGGCCACCGCTTCAGCCGTCTCCTGGATCGCCGCCAGATCCTGCAGCACGCGCGCGCGCAGCTCGACGAAGTGATCGTACTCCAGTGCCTTCGAGCGCTCTTCCGCCCCGAGGATTTTGTTTTCCATCTGCTTCAAGCCGTCGGTGATGAAGCGCTCCGCATTGGCCGTGGTCTGCTTGCGATGGTAGTCCGGCGGCACCGCGTCGAGGTTGGATTTGGTGATCTCGATGAAGTATCCGAAGACAGCGTTGTATTTGATCTTCAGGCTCTTGATGCCGGTGCGCTCGATTTCCTGCTGCTGCAAATCCGCCAGCCATTGCCGACCCTCCGAAGACGCGGCCCGCAGCTCATCGAGATCGGCCGACCAGCCATCTCGGAACAGGCCACCGTCCTTGATCGCCATCGGCGGCTCCTCCACCAGCGCCTGCTCGATCTCCGCCGCCATGCTGCTGAGATCGTGCATGGCGGTCAGCAGCGTGTCCCGCAGCGCCGTGGTCTGCGCCGCAGACAGCTCCGCCAGCAGCCCCCGCAGGTGGGGGATGATCAGCAGAGACTGCCCCAGCGCCAGCAGATCGCGGCCATTGCCACTGCCCTGGCTGAGGCGGCCACTGGTGCGCTCCAGATCCCGCACCTCCTTCAACAGCGTGCGCAGCTGCTCCAGCAGACGCGGCTGCTCCAGCAGCGCCGCCAGCAGATCCTGGCGATGCGTCAGCTTCTCCAGATCCCGCAACGGATGCAGCACCCAGTGACGCAGGCGGCGTGCGCCCATCGGCGTGCAGGTGCGGTCCAGCGCATGCAGCAGGGAATGCCGCGCCCCGGAGCGAGACTCCACCAGCTCCAGGTGGCTCTGGCTGGCGGCGTCGATGAGCACATGCTCGCGGGTTTGCGCCACGCGCAGCCGCTTCAAATGCTCCACCCCGCGCCGCAGCTGAAACTGCACGTACTGCAGCACCGCACCCGCCGCACACAGCGCCGCCTCCAGATCCTCGCAGCCAAAGCCATCCAGCGATTGCACCTGAAAATGCTGCGTCAGCGCGTGGCGGGCCTGATCCAGCAGGAAAAGGTAGCCCTCGCAAGCCTGCGCGCCGCCCGCCACCCCGAGGAGCTGCGGCAGCTCCGCCTGCTCATCGCTGTAGAGCGTCTCCGAAGGGCGCAGCCGCTCCAGCTCATCCGCCAGCTCCACCTCATTGGCAAACTCCGCCAGCTCAAACTCCCCCGTGGTGTGATCCAGACAGGCCAGTCCAAACCGCTTCTTCGTCTGAAACACCGCCGCCAAGTAGTTTGAGCGCTCCGCCTCCAGCAGGTTCACATCATCCACCGTGCCCGCACTGATGATCTGAGAAATCTCCCGCTCCACCAGCTTGCCCGGCTTCGGCTCGGTGGTCTGTTCGGCGATGGCCACTCGTTTCCCCGCCTTGATCAGGCGCGCCATGTAGCCCTGCGCCGCGTGGTGCGGCACCCCGCACATCGGGATGCCGTTGCGCTTCGTCAGCGCCACATTGAGGATGGGAGAGGCCACCTTAGCGTCCTCAAAAAACAGCTCGTAAAAATCCCCCAACCGAAAAAACAGCAACACATCCTCCGGCAGCTCCCGTCGCATGGACAGGTATTGCTTCATCATCGGAGTCGCGGTGGCATCGGCCATAGAAGGCATCGTCGAAAGCTGCCGCGCGGCGTCAACCGTGGATCCACGAAGAATCGAACCGATCCCTCCTCCCGCCTCATCGCGTCCACCACCCAAAACGCCGCATCACACGTAATCATCCCCATGCCCTCGGAAGCGCCGCCCCCCGCCCTCGAAGCCCTCCGCCTGACCCGCACCTACCCCGGCGCGGAAGACGGCGTCCCCGCGCTCAACGGCGTCTCCCTCACCCTCGCTCGCGGAGATTTCGCCGCCGTCACCGGTCCCTCAGGCTGTGGAAAATCCACCCTCCTCCAGCTCTGCGGAGCCATGGACCGACCCGACGCCGGACAGCTCCGCCTCGATGGCACCGCCACAGAGCATCTCTCCGAAGTCGAACTCACCCGCCTCCGGCGAGAGCGCATCGGCTTCGTGTTCCAGTTTTTCAATCTCCTCCCCACCCTGACCGTCCTCGAAAACATCGCCCTGCCCCTCCGTCTCGCCGGGCAAAAGCAGCGCCCCGCCGAATTGGCCGCCACTCAGTTGGCCGAGCGGGTCGGCATCTCGCACCGCCTGCGTCATCTCCCCGCGCAGATCTCGGGCGGAGAAGCCCAACGCGCCGCCGTCGCCCGCGCCGTCATCCACCGCCCACGCCTCCTCATCGCCGATGAACCCACCGGCAGCCTCGACAGCGACAACGGCCGCCGCATCCTCCAGCTCCTCACCGATCTCAACACCGAACTCGGCATCGCCATCCTGCTCGCCACCCACGACCCCAGTGTCGCCGCAGCCGCCAGCCGCCATCTTCCCATGAAAGACGGCCGCTTTCTGGAGAGCCACCCACCGCTCGAATCAGCCAGCACTTGAAGTTCGAACCGCCCGCGTAAGACCCTCGATTTCTCGCAGCTTTCGTGGACAAAAAATCTCGCAAAATCAGGTTCATCCGGGAAGTTGGTGCCGAACCATCCAGGTCAGGATCGGTCCAGCCCCCGGAGCCGCATTGGTCAAAACGTGGCTCGCCAGCTCCCAGGAACCCCCGCCCATCAACAATCCTCGTCCCCCCTCAATCCCAGGAGATGTTGGACAACGAGTGAGACGACGATTCGTCCAGCCCCGTAGCCATGGTGCTACTGACCCGGCGGCTCACCCAGAGTGGTCAGACCTCGCTCGAAGTTTGGGCGCAGCCCAGCACCACCGAACCAGAGAACGGCCTGGCGAGCAGGGCAGTGACCTGCTGGGGCGGGCAGGCTGTAGTGGCGAGGATTCAGTCAAGTGAACCAGTCCCGCCGTCTCAAGCCGTGATGCAAAACCCCGCCAAGGCATTGAACTCAAGTGCGATGGTGCGAAGGGTGCGAACGATTTTTGGAACCACGAATGGACACGAATTCACGCTTCAACGTG
>JAGRPD010000292.1:0-680 GCA_020439875.1 Verrucomicrobiales bacterium | reverse complement strand
GTGCGTCGCAGCACCTTGAAGTAGCATGGCTCTCCCGAGCCGTGCCACGCCGCAGCTCCCAGGTTCCTTCAACCCAGCGCAACCGCTCAAGACCCATCCAGCCAAGCAGAAAACGCCAGTTTTCCCGGGTGGGAAGGGGATGCGTAGAGGAAAATGTCAATTTTCCTGGGGTGGGAGAAGAGCAGGCCATTAATCCAGAAATTTCAGTCAGAGAAACAACACGCCCCTCCATCCCACCGTGGCACCGCGTTTCCAACCGGTGACCCGTGCCTGCGGTTTGCAACCGCCCAGCCCTCTCCGCACCCCACCACTTCCAAACCTCATCTCCGTCAACCCATCTTCCCCTCCATCAGGCCCCGGAAAAAAGAGTTTTTCCCTGGAGGTGGGAAAATGAGGGGATGTAACCGGGAAGCAGGCTCATCTCACGAGAGGAGCGGCGGGAAGCCGTCAAACCAACGGAGCGATGTTGGTGGAAGTGATGTGGTTCCCCTGCATGAGATCTGGTAAAAGATGGTGGGTAGAAGATGGAGAGAGGGTAGAAAGCTTCGGTGCAGACAACGGGGTGGAGGGATGTTTGGGCTTGTTCATGGGGCCGCAATCTCGTCGAACAATCCCTATGAATCTCCCTCTCAGTCATTTAGCTCCGCCTGCTCATGACGCTCCCCTTCCACCCCGCCGCA
>JAGRPD010000291.1 GCA_020439875.1 Verrucomicrobiales bacterium | reverse complement strand
GTTGCTGAAAGACGGGTTCTAACAAACCGCGATTCCAATCCGCTGCCGAACCTGCCCCCAACCCTCGCACCAAGCTCACGTCCCAGCATTCCGCAAGTTTCGGAAAAGCAGGCAGCTCGCGGGGCCGATACAACCCGCCTTTGATGAGATCCCCGGACAAAAACTCGCTAAAATCCGCGCGTCCACCTGGGAAGATGGGATTTCCCTTGGAATCTAACCGCACCTGTTTGGCCAAAGTCAACATGGCTAGATTGATGGTGTAATCGTTGGAAGAGACCTGCAGAAAACGCGTGGGATCCACCGGCCCGCGTGCCACGGTACTGTAGGGTTTAAAAAAGCGGTATCCGTAGAGGGAGCTGCGCGAAGAGCCTGACTCATTGACAACGAGCCGACGAAGTTCCGGATAGGTCTCCCAAATTGCACTGGCCAGCAGCGGTTTCGTGGTGGATCCGATGGGCACCGTGAGCAGATTTTGATTGTAAGCCAAACGGCGCAATTTGGCGTCGGACAGTCCAGGCAACGATTTGTTACGGGCTCGGCTACGCAAAAGCTCCAGATCCTCGGCAGCTGGATAAGAAGGCAGCGCCAGCACGTCACCGGTCGTAGCGTCCACCACCGCGACGCAGGCGGGCTCCATCAGAGTGTTCGGCAATGACGCCAAGCGGGCGTCAAAATTTCTCACATAGGGGAAAAAGACATTGCTGATCGAGCGATTCAAATCTCGATCGATGGTGAGGCGAAAGTTGGGCTGCCCCAGAGTGGCCGGATTGGGATGATTTTCTGCGTAGCGATTCATTGCGCGATGCAGTTGACCGACGTAAGGCAGCTCCTTTTCAAGCTCAGGATCCACCTCGGTGACCGGGCGGCCATTTTCCATCCAGGTGCGAGTGACCAGACCTCCACTGTATCGTCCGTATCGCAGCGCCACGACATCTCCATTTTCCTGAAAAACGATGCGGAGCCGATCTCCGTCTAACAATGGCGCTGCGTTGGGATGTCGCAAAATTTCGGGCGGCATGGTTTCGGCGCGTTTGAGGAATCGCTTCACTGCATCGCTGCCCGATCGATTGATGCGTTCTCCATTGAGGAAAATCGCCGTCTCCACCGTATCGATGATCTCCATCTGGACAAAGTCTCCCGTCATGGCCAACCGAACGATGATGCCGTCTTTGCCCCTGAGTTCCATCGCTGGCCCACGATATTGATGGGGTGGTGAGGCAGGACTGAGACCCGCCCAGGAGCTGCGAGGAATGCTCTGAATTTCGGTGGCGGAAGCGCTGTGACCTGGATCGAGTGGCGCGAAACCAAAATAAAGCTTCTCACCCACCAAGGAAGGCAGATTTTCTCCGGCCATGGCAATGGTGTAGCGGAGAGGATTCGGCAGCGGGTAAGGCAGGGCGAAGTTATGAAAATACGGCGCGATGATGACGCCACCTCCACGTCCAACTTGGAAAAAACCGTCTCCCGTTTCGTTGAACATCTCGATGTCATTCTGCAAGCGCTTGCTTAGCTCGAAGAATTTGCGTTGACCGGGATTGGCAGCGGAATCTTCAAAGTTGAGACTCCCCCATTCAGGCTGAAAAGCATCACCACCTGCTTGGCTAGGTTGGTATTGCAAGGGTCCTTCCTGGCGAGGTTGCGTCTCGGTCTCGGGCCGCTCCAACATGCTCAGAACCTGACGTTGATATCCCAGCGGCACATAGTGATTGAGCCCCTCGTCACTCACCCGCGCGCCACGCAGCAAGAGGATGGCCATCACAAGACCAATCACCATGGCGGTGATGAGCACGCCAGTGACGACCTGTTTCATTCTCACCTTGGGCGGAGGCGGGCTGGAGGCGGCAGACATAACTCAGAAAAAAATTCAAGGTTCGATGGGCGGGTGATCCCCACGGATCACTTGGTCCAAGACCGCTGCGTGACGGGTGGAGCGTTGCTCTTCCAGAAAATCCATGCGGATGCGATGCAGTACGATGCAACCCAGGAGGATGAGACTTTCCACCACATCACTCCAGCTATTGAGACCCAGCAGGTACATGTTGCGCCCCGTGAAGGGCAGAAAACCGTAGTTGGCCCCAATCATGTAGATGCTAACCAAACTGAATGACAGTCCGGCGGTGAGCGCCAACCAGGACGTGAAGGTGGAACGCGGCCCGTCGGATGCAGCTGCCGCAGGTACGGCCAGGTAGGCCAGCAAGAGGGCCAAAGCTCCCACCACACCAAACTGAGCCAACACAAACACGGCGGAAACATTATCATTGAGTGCCGTGACGTATTTGGCAGAAACAATGTGAACGCCGAGATAACCTTCCCCAAAAAGCCCCCGGTGAGCGTAGTTCTCCATGATGGCGTGATCTTGGGCGATCCGCTCGGCCGTATCGGTTCCGAGCCCCATCAGATAATCCTTATCCGCAAACTGCAATACGCGCAGAAGGGTACTGTCCGTGATGAGGTCTTCCGAGTCACTCATGCGATGAGCGAGGCCCGGCACAACGGAGAGAAACATCCCCGGCGTCAAAAAGACAAGCATCATCAGCAGCAACGGCAAGGAAGGCACGAGGGCCACAATGGCAATCTGCCAGGGGCGATCCGCCGGTTCGTTTTCCGGGCGGCGCAGCCAGCGCAGCAAGCCCTCGATGCCAGCGGCAGCGCCAATCCCTGCCATGACGAGTGCCTGCGGGATGAAATAAAGCATCAGCCCCAGATCGCTGACGAGGATGGCGGCAATCGCTTGGCAGATTGAGAGAACTGCGGTGCAGAGGATGAAGGGCCGCAGTCGTTTCCAATCAAACAATCCACCCGCTGCGGCTTTGTCTCGCCACAGGATGAAAAACGCCAAAGCAAACAGCAGCAGATAGAACGGCACAAAACCGATCGAAAGAGCAAGACGCACGGGGCCTAGCGGGATGGCCTCTTTGAAGCCAGCCGCCAACAGGCCCACACGCAGCAGCAGACCGGCAATCGCCAAAAGCGTGAGTCGCCAGTAGTTGATCCCTTGCTCCATGCGCTCGAGCAATCCTTCGATCCGACCCGGGAGCAATTGACGCCCGACCATCGCCCAGCCACCCAATCCCAGCGGCACCAACCAGAGCGCAGCCAAACCGATGCGAATGACTTCATCGTTGTAGGGCGGATTCACCTGGGCGGCATGACCAAAAAGCACGCGACTGCAAGTGATGAAGGCCACCCCAAACATCAGAGACACCCAGCCAAATCGACCAGCCCCCCAGACAGCAATGACGAAGGCAGCCAAACCGGCCCCTAACACGAGAGCGATCCGATTCCACGGGCGATCGTGCTTGATCACCGTCAGCATGAGCCGCCGATCCCCTCCGACAAGGAAAGGCTCACCATACTTCAATTCCTGGCGGCGAAAGTCATCCTGAACCATCAGACGCAGCCACTTCAGAGTGACGTCCGCATTGGCGCTGTTGAACCATGATGTTAGCTCGCGAAACCGAACCTGATGGGGAAGCTGGCTGAATCCTCCCAGATCGTTGAGGCCAAACTGGACGTCCACGGCATCCTCATTGAGTTCCTGAAGGGCGTCTTCAACGTCTGCGAGCGGCAGAGACTGGATCGCTGGCCTTACAAATCGCGCCCGCAGAACGGGGATCGCCTGTTTGGCAGAACCGGTTCCAACGGTTCGTTGGGTGAGTTCGAAGCGTGCAAAGCGCTTGCGCAAAACCACCCGTTGAGCTTCCCACACGGAGGCGGGATGCCAAGCGTCTCCCGTCACGGCACCAAAGCGGCCTCCTTGACGCTCGGCCTGCACTTCGAGGAAGTCGAGCTGTCCAGTGGGCGGCAGCAGACCGGGCGGTTGATTCATCGGCACCGCAGCCAGGGGCTGACCATCGCGCCCGATTTCAATCCCCGGCTCTAGCAGCAACAGACTCGCTCCATTGATCCAGTGAGGATGATCCTGTCCGTACACGATGCAGGAGCGCACACCACTGGCCCGAGGGGTGACGCCAGCTAGGGGAAAAACGGACTGCGCCCAGGGACGGCGCTGCCCCAATGAGACGTGATAGTTTGCCAGAGGAAGGGTGATTTCACGATTCGGCAAAACCCAATGGGTCTGGGTGTTGGGCACCCAGATGCAACGCAGCGTCGGCAGAGCCACTGCTTGCTCGGAAGTCACGCTGAGATCCGTACTCTCTGCCTCTCCGGACGCGGCCGCAGCGGTAGCGTCCGATGCTGTCTCGGCGACAGCGGAGTCATCAGAAACTTCTGTTAGGCTAACTTGATCTTCGACGACCTCCGCCCGTTGCACAGACTGAAAAGTCAGCAGCCCTCCAGCGGGATCTTTTTCCACACCGATCCTCAGTGGCGGTCCGCCCAAGCTTCCCTGCTGAGGGTATTGGCCGTGAAATTGTCCTTTTTCAAAGGCTTCCCGCCCGGTCTCGGTGAGCCGAAGTTCCAGGTCGCGCCCGTTTTCCATGACGACCAACTCCAAAGCTGAAGACGGAAGCCCCCGCACAAAGAGATCATCTTCCAACGCCCCTCCGAGGCGATAGCTGCGTCCCGCTTCCAAAGTGCGATCGAAAGCAGGTTCGACTTCCGATTGAGCCTGCCAGAAGAGGCTGGCCTCAAAGGCGAGGCGTCCAGATTCTCGGAATAAAATGCGTCCCGCAGCGGCATCCGGCCCCACCAGTGCTAGCTCCGTCAAGCCGGGCTGATAAACGGCTTGGGTCTTGCCCGCAGAATCAAATGCCAGACGGATTCCATTGACCGTGAGACCATGTTCTGCAGGGAATTCGGCCCCTCGCTCGATCTCCAAACGGGTCCCACTCACTTTCAGCCCAAACAGGCGCGCGGGGGCATTGGCCAGCCGCGCCAATCCCTGCCCCGACGAGCCGATCCAGCGCATGGCCGACTCACCGGGAGTGAGATCGAACTTTTCGTCTCCCAATCGCCAGCTCACGATCACCTCGCCACCCGCTGTGTCTGCGATGTGCAATTGATCCCCATCCTGCAACGGCAGCAGACGCGGCAACCCGCCCGGCTCCAAAGGCAGCAAGCCATCCTCGGTCCGCACCAGCAAGCCGCGTTGATAACCTGTTCCCGGCAGCAGACGCAGGCGTTGGGAGTCGCGATCCAAGCGCACCCGCAAAGAATCTTGCGGAAACCCGGGAATCTGAATGCCTGCCAAGCTGGGAATTTCCTCTCCACTGCCCAGAGAAATCTCCCGTGGCTTGCCGCTCGCATCCACCAGGTCCGCCTCCACCCCCTCCAGCCGAACGTGCGCCACGGGCTGACACCCGCCCATAAAAAGCAGCACCGCTGCCATGACGTAGCACGCCGCCACCGGCAGTGCTGCAATCCACTTGGGCAGGCCGCCCCCCACGTACCACATGCCAGCCACCACCAGAAACAGAAGGGCGGGAGCCGCGTAGAGGAGGTTCAAAATGTGCATGGAAAAAGAAAGAAACGCCTCCCCGACGCAGCAAATGCATGTTCCTGAGAGGTCAACGCTCTCCTCTGTAGCGGGTTTCGGATGATTCCCAAACATTTTCTATGCCGCAATCGTCTCGTGCGAGGCCGAGAACTTTGCCGTCCCCTTGAAGATCCTAGCCACGCGCTCCGTCCTATGTCATGATGTGCTTTGCCATCGATCTCCCTCTCCCATGCTCGAGACAGTGACAGCCCCCTCTCCTACCCGCAAACGCCTGATCGTCATCAGCGGCAGCGTGGTCCTCGTCGCGGTGCTGATTTTCGCCTTCTTCAGCGCCCAACCTTCGTCGGATTCGAAAAAGCAGGACGAGTTTGGTGAGATCCCGTGGATCCAAGAATTTCGCGAAGCCGATACGATGGGTTTCGAGTTTGACTCCGGGGACACTCTGGATGCGCCGGTGCCTTCCGACGCCCAACCTTCGGCGATGCCCGGCAGCCCATGGGGTGGCGATTTGGAAACTCGCGAACTGGGGGACAAGGTCGCTCCTGCGCGCGAGATGGTGATCGTCGAGACCTCCCCACCCGAACCCCCTGCCACTCCAAACACCCCAGCCATCGCCCCACCGACTCGGGCCTCATCCCCCCCACCTGCGGTCGCCCCACCTTCCCGCGTTACGACGCCGACTCCGCCCCGTCCCTCCACCGCAACACCCACCGTCGAGCGCTCGCGTCCCGTCGTCTCGGTTCCGATCGTGCCGATGCCCAAACCCACTCCGCCGACGCCGCCGCCTCCTTCAACACCAGCGACAACGAGTCCCGACTTTCCCCGCTACGTTGAGCGTGAACCCCCGCCGATACCGCGCGGAACCCTCATCGCCGAAGCGACCATTCCTCGCGCAGAAATCATCGAAACCCCCATTCCACGGGCGGAGATCGTCGAAGATGATCCGCGCCCCGTTCCCCGTGCCGAAGTGGTCGCACCGCCATCACGCCCTGCTTCGACGCATCCTCCGCGAGGTCGATTCCCCGTTCAGGAGCTGGATCTCGTGCCGCCGCGCGTGCCCTCCCCCGGAGTGCTGGCTCGCACGCGGGGATTGATCACCAGTCACCAGTTTGTACAGAGCCTACCGGAAGACGCCGCTCAGGACCTGAGCTTGAACCTCGATGACCCAACATCCGGCATCGTTCAGGTCACGCGAGATCAGGCCATCGCCTTTGCGCGCTTCCTCACGCGCGACTTGCAGCAGCAGGGCGTCCTGCGCCGGAACCAATACTTCCGGCTGCCACTGCGCTCCGAGACAGCCAGCCAGCAAATTTGGCGTGACGAAGATGTCGCCTCGATCAATGAGGCGCGTCCTTTTGGCTTGGTGCTGGAGGAAGGGCCGTGATCATCGGCCCGCGTTCAACACGCCCCGACCACGATCAAGCGTGATCGCTCTCCTCAAGGTTGGCCGCCCTCTGTCCAGGAAGGACGGCGGCCTTGTCCGCGTAGCGGTCAAACCGGTTGGAGAGGATGAGCAGCGTCGGAGCCCAGATCCCCACAAAGATCCCAAACCGTTCTGCATGCGCCTGCTCAGCAGGATCGTCACTGTTGAGCCACCACCAGATTCCGATGGAGAGGATGATCGACAAAATGCCCAGTTGAAAGCAAATCGCGCTGAGGGTTCGGCAGGTCTTCGGGTTCATGGAGTATGAGGGTGAGTGTTTCACAATGAGCCCAAAGGAATCAATCATCAATCCGCGAATTTTGCGCTTCACACTCACGCCGATGCCTGCGCCACCCCACATTCGGAGTCTTCATTGGCCATGCACGGGGTGAATTCGTCGCCGCGTTGAGAGGACCTCAGCTCTCGCCGAGCCTTGCGAAACATCCTCCCAATCCGAATCGTTCCCGTTGGCCTGTCTTTTCCCATGCCCTCACGCTCTGTTCTACCGCTTTTGTTTTTGAGTCTGGCTTCGGCCGCTGCGCAAAACCCTGATCCCTACGCCAAGTCAGGCAACCCAGCTCCGCAAGCGACTCCCCTGGCCGCCGAACAGGAAACCGCCCTCCTCAAGGACGTCAAAGTCGCCGATGGATTCGACGTCACGCTCTTCGCCGCGCCCCCGATGGTGAACTATCCGGTCTTCGTCACCGCCGCCCCGGATGGCACGCTTTACGTGAGCAGTGATGGCAACGGATCCCTCGGACGCGATCCAGGCCGAGGGCGCGTCATTCGACTGCGCGATACCGATGGCGACGGGCATGCGGATGAGACACGCGTATTTTGCGAAGTGGACGCGCCCCGCGGACTCGTCTGGGATCGGGATCGGCTCTATCTCGTGCACCCGCCGCATCTCAGCGAATACATCGACGCCGATGGCGATGGCGTGGCGGAAAAGGAAAACATCTTGGTGAAAAACATCGCCTTTGGCTATGAAGATCGACCCGCCGATCACACCACCAATGGCCTCACCCTCGGCATCGACGGCTGGCTCTACATCGCGGGTGGAGACTTCGGATTCATGGACGCAGAGGGCTCCGACGGCAGGCACTTGCAGCATCGTGGGGGTGGCGTGATTCGCGTGCGTCCCGACGGCACCGGTTTGGAACTCTTTTGCACAGGCACTCGCAACATCCTGGAAGTGGCCATCAGCCCCACAATGGACGTCTTTGCCCGCGACAACACCAACGACGGCGGCGGCTGGAACGTGCGTTTTCATCACCTACTGCCGCTGACCAACCAGGGGTATCCGCGCCTTTTCAAAAACTTTCCCAACGAGTGCATTCAGCCTCTGGCCGACTACGGCGGTGGCTCCGGCTGCGGAGCCGTTTTCATTGACGAGCCAGGGTTTGGTGAGTGGAACCATGCCCCTTTCACCTGCGACTGGGGCACTGGTGCACTCTGGCATCACCAGGTGAGACCCAAAGGTGCCACCTTCGAAGAGACCCGTGATCCCCTGCCCCTGGTCCGCATGACACGGCCCACCGACGCCGATGTCGATGCGATGGGCCATCTCTACGTGGCCAGTTGGAAAGGTGCGACCTTCAAGTGGGAAGGCCCCGACGTCGGTTACATCGTGCGTGTCACACCGAAGGGCTCCTCAGCGGAGGCACTGCCTGACTTTGATTCTTTGAAGGACAGCGAACTGCGAGGACAACTGCAGTCTCCCAGTTTCCGTCGGCGTTTGGCCGCCATGCAGACACTCCGTCAGCGCAACAGTCCTATCGTCGCCGAGCACTTGCAGCAAATCGACGATCATCAAACCGACGAACTCCGATTGGCAACATCCTTTCCCGAGCGCGCTTCAGATGACGAGGTCATTGCCGCCATCTCTCATGCCGATCCCGTGGTCGCTCATGCCGCCATTCATGCCGCAGCGGTCCGGAAATTGGATCGACACCTTTTCAGCGCCCTCGATGAGGGCCAAGGCCATCCATCCGGTCCATTGCGTGCTCTTCAACTCCTCCACACCCCCGGAGTCGTCGGCGGCCTCATCGACCGTCTCGGGAAAACCTCGAACTCCGAGCTGCGACGCGGCATCCTCGCCGCCTTGTGCCGTCTTCATTTTCAGGAAGGAGCGTGGAAGGGCGATTCCTGGGGCACGCGACCCGACACCCGCGGGCCGTATTATCAGCCCGAACCCTGGGATGAAACGGAGCGCATTGCCGCCGTGTTGAAACAGGCCCTCGAATCGAGTTCGCCCGATGAGGCCGCCTTCTTGATCCAAGTGATGCGGCTCAATCGCATCCAATCCGATGATGCGCTCGCCCGCGTGCTCGCGCTGGCCCAGCGAGATCCAA